>JBAQWP010000110.1:0-1806 GCA_049298975.1 Minisyncoccia bacterium | reverse complement strand
CCCTGTACACGAGCCATAAATGCTCCTGCTGGTGCTGGTTCATATCCACCCCCACTTGTTTTTACTGGTGCTTTCATATTATTTTAACTATGTTTTCTTAATTTTATCTGCCCTTTTTATAATTTGTATATAACTCTTTTGTCTTTGGGACATTGAATTATATTTGTTTGAATCCATACCACGCCCTGCTACAAGGTTATACATCTCATCTTCAAACTCTTTTGCAGATATTCCCCCTTCCATTTTTGATATTTCATCTTCAATAGAACGAGAAACAATTAACTCACACGCTTTTTTTAGTTGGTCTGATACTTCTACAATGTCTTCCCCTGTTTCAACTTCTGCTGATAGAGATACAAAGTGGTCTGATGATTCAAACTGATTACCCCCATAAATAGCGTGGTTAATTTTGCGTGAGTATGATTGTGTGATGTTTAAGACTTGCATTATTTCTTCTTAAAATTTTTCAATCCAAAATAAAGGAAACTTGAAAACCAGAAACCAACCATCTACTAAGTAGACGTTCCATTTTCCTTCTTCCTTAAAAACTCGCTTGAACTTTTCTTCCATAATCTATAATGTTACTTAATAATTCCGACTTATTGACGTTGCGGACAATAACTTTTCGCCATTACCCACCCAAGTATTTAGGTAGGTTAGCCGAGTGCTATCGTTTTACTGAATCAATCCGATCACCACGTTCTTTGTATCTAATGTCCGCAAGTCTGTTAACTTCTTTTGATACTTCTTCACGAATACCTAGTGTCTGTGTCATATACCAAAGTTCTTTGTTATGACTACCAAGCCCTAATGTGTTGTTCATATCAATAACCCCAATGAACTCGTTAATGACCATTTCTTTTGTAAAATCTTTCATATAAAATCTGTTATTTATTAATCCCTCACTTCACATATTCTATCAAACAAATTGGATAATTACAACTAGGTACTGTGGATAACTATCTCTTTAATATCCTGTAAGTCATACACTTCTAATAACTCATCAATGCGTTGCCTTTGTGGTACTTCTTTGAACTGTGCAAATAGCATAGCCCTTTTTACCTTGATGTATTTTAGATAGGTTGCGTTCATAAATTTGTCGTCTTGTTCTTCTGGTATTCGGTTGAGTGTTAGTTCTTGTTTCATTGTTTGCATTTCACGATATTGTCGTTCTGTATACTTTCTAACTTCATAGCGGTACACCTGTTTAGATAAATTGTGTAGGGCTATATCTTGCTTATGTTTTTTGATTCGGCACTCATCAGAACAAAATGCTTTTTTATGCTCCTTGAAAAAGTAAGTTCCACAGAAACACCGCTTTTTTAACTGTCTTTGGAAATAGAGTCTTTGTTGGTAGTTAAACGCATACTTTTTTGTCCTGTCCTTATTGTTCTTCCGCCAGTCTTTGTGATAACCAACTATTGCCTTTCCAGCACACACATCTGAACAATAAGTATATCTTTCACGACTAGGTATAAACTCGGTATTACATTGTTTACAGGTTTTCATATTTCTAATCGTTTAACTTTTAATTATTAACTTCCTACCTGCAAATCTTAAATCTGGGTCAGATAGATTAGGTTCTTGTAGTGGCTTGTCTAAAAACCATAGCAAAAAATATGGTGTATCTTCAATCTTGATAAAGATATCACCGTCAGTAGTAGCTATTTGTTTTAACAAGTCGTTTATAACTCTTTGTGATTCTTCCATAATTATTTCTTAACTTTTAATGCCCCAAAGAATACCTTTGAGAAACTCCCCCGTCTTTGTTTACCGTCTAAACATTCTTTATAAAAGATATAAAGG
>JBAQWP010000109.1:0-9033 GCA_049298975.1 Minisyncoccia bacterium | reverse complement strand
CCTCTGGATTGTTATCATCATCTAGTACTTCAATGGTAACATCCAAGTATGGACGACCGTTTTCGTACCTTATGAAGCATTTACGCTCGCTCCGTACTTGTCGTCTGCGTGCTCCTTGTTCCTGACACACATGTGGTTTCATCGGACACCCCATTTATGGATGTACTAGAATTATTCAATCTTGTCAACTACATTAGAAAACATTTTCTGTTATAATACAAACTCATTTATGACTGACGATCGAGACAAAATAATAGATGGGGAAGAGGAGTTTCAGGAAGATCCTGGGGATGATGTGGTGTACGAAGAAAACTCAGAAGTAACCGCTCCAGACCTGCACGCCAAGCTCGAAAAATTCCGAACGAGAATTAAGGAACTCGAGAAGAAAAACTCGGAGCTTCTAGACTCTTGGCAAAGAGACAAGGCTGACTTTATCAATGCCAGAAAAAGCGATGAGACTACTAAGCAGGAATTTCTTAAGTTTGCCAAAGCAGATATTATTTCTGAAATCATTCCAGCTCTCGACTCTTTTGACAACGCTATGAGAAACAAAGAATCATGGGAAAACGTAGATAAGAACTGGAGAATGGGGGTGGAGTATATCAGAACCCAGCTTCTAACAGCACTACAAAACCACGGACTCAAAGTAATAAATCCACTAGGGGAGATGTATAACCATGCGAGAGACGAAGCAGTGGAGACAGTAAAAGTTGACAGTAAGGACGAAGACGGTAAAATACTGGACGTAATGCAGGTCGGCTATGAGTTGAATGGCAAAGAGGTACGCCCCCCAAAAGTCAGGATAGGACACTTCGAGTAACTTTCATTTCATGCGATATATCGCATGAAATGAAATCATAATACTTGATACAAATAATATGAGACAAATAATAGAATCGAAAAATCAATATTTTGAAAGAGTATTCCGTGATAAGGACGGCAGACTTGTTCGTGCAACATTTCAAGTCTACGAAAGTGCAGGAAGAATAAAGGCCCGACTTGTAAATTTTGTATATCTAACTGCCGGTGAAATTTCTGGCAAGGTCTCGACAATTTTAGGTATTGTCTCTAAAAAAATTAAGGATGTTTTATCTGTTCTAAACTTTGAACTTTCTACTTTAAACTTTGAAATATCAAATATCTATACTATTGGTTCTAAACCCCGCGCACCAACTTTTATATAAATCGAAACCCCGTAGGAAGCTGTGCTTACCTACGGGGGGTCGGGCCGACGGCGGTTAGTCGCTGATGTCAGACGCGAGAATGAGAATCGGTCTTTCGGTCTCCGGGTCCCTCCTGATCCATCCGGCGAACCTGAGATTCAAGTCTCCAGAGAGGATCTCTCTCGAAAGAAGATCGAGGTCAGTGTCACCCTTCAGGTCAACGGATCTTAGCTCGAACGAGCCGTCGCTCGTTACTCGTATTTCTCCAGTGAACTCGGTCATACCCACACTCCTGCATATACAGTAACACTCAAAATTATAATGTCAAATTATTAACTTATTAAATTTAACATAACCATACGCTTTCAGTTTTGAGCAAAGTTCGAGGCGGACTAGAAAAATAATTTGAGGTGTATCGAGTATACAGTGAAAATTATTTTTTGAAGTCCAACAAAGAAATTTGCCAAAAATGAAAGCTCTGTAACATTAACCAACAACCATATGTCAAAAATTATAGGTATCGACCTCGGAACAACAAATTCCGCTGTCTCAGTAATTGAAGCAGGACAGCCAAAAATATTAGAAAACACTGAAGGTGCCAGAACAACACCATCAATAATTGCTGCGTCCAAAACGGGCGAAAGATTGGTGGGTTTACTAGCCAAAAGACAAGCAGTTACAAATCCAAAAAATACAGTTTTTGGAATTAAAAGATTCATCGGGCACACATTTGACGATGAAGCAGTTCAGAAAGATAAGGCCATCGTTCCTTTTGAAGTTTCTAAAGGAACAACAGGAGGGGTGAAGGTGAAAATGGGGGATAAGGACTACACTCCAGAAGAGCTCTCTGCAATGGTTCTCTCTAAACTAAAAGCAGATGCGGAAGCGAAGCTTGGTCAGAAAGTTACAGAAGCTATTATTACCGTTCCGGCTTACTTTAACGATGCACAAAGGCAAGCCACAAAGGATGCTGGTGCTATCGCAGGTTTGGATGTAAAGAGAATCATAAACGAGCCAACAGCGGCAGCACTTGCCTATGGTTTCGACAAAGGCAACAAAGAAGAGAAAATAGTTGTGTATGACTTTGGAGGCGGGACATTCGATGTTTCTGTTCTGGAAGTTGGCGATTCAGTTATCGAAGTAAAGTCAACAGACGGAGACTCACACTTGGGAGGAAAAGACATTGATCAGAAAATAATAAACTACCTAGCGGATGAGTTTAAAAAAGAATCAGGCATCGACCTTCGAGGAGATACACTAGCACTTCAAAGACTGGACGAGGCTGCAGAGAAAGCCAAAATTGAGCTTTCTACAGCTATCGAGTCGGAGATCAACATTCCTTTCATAACATCCGACGCTTCTGGTCCAAGACACCTACTTATAAAGCTCTCCAGAGCCAAGCTTGAGGAGCTTACTGCAGAGTTTATAGACAGGGCCATGGCTATTACAAAACGAGCTATGGAGGCTTCAGGCTTCTCTATAAGCGATATTCACCAGGTAATACTAGTGGGAGGTCAGACTAGAATGCCAAAAATGGCGGAGAGAGTTAAAGAGTACTTTGGTAAAGAGCCAAATAAGTCTATTAACCCAGACGAAGTTGTGGCTATGGGAGCTGCGATTCAAGGTGGAATTCTAGCGGGGGACGTTAAAGACGTACTTCTTCTAGATGTTATCCCTCTATCTTTGGGAATTGAGACTATGGGTGGTGTAGCCACAAAACTAGTGGAAAGAAACACTACTATTCCGGCATCTCGCTCACAAGTATTCTCGACTGCTGCCGACAACCAAACTTCAGTAGAGATTCATATCGTGCAAGGTGAGCGTGCAATGGCTTCTGACAACAAGTCACTTGGCAGGTTTATTCTAGATGGAATTCCACCATCACCACGAGGAATGCCTCAAGTTGAAGTGTCCTTCGATGTGGATGCAAACGGAATACTATCTGTTAAGGCGAAAGACAAGGCTACTAACAAAGAGCAATCAATAAGAATTGAGGCAAGATCTTCTCTTTCAAAAGATGATATCGAAAAAATGCAGAAAGATGCTGAACAACATGCAACTGAAGATGCAAAGAAAAAGGAAGTTGTAGAAGCAAAAAATGTTGCAGAGCAACTCATCTATACTTCAGAAAAGTCACTTACCGATAATGCTGATAAGATTCCGGCAGAAGTAAAAACTGGTGTTGAAGCTAAAATGACGGAGCTGAGGACAGCTATTGGAGCTGAGAATCTTGAGGAAATAAAAGCAAAGACAACAGCACTATCAAGCGAGCTATCAAAGATAGGAGAAGCGATAAATAAAGCTTCACAAGCACAAACTGGGCCAGAAGCTGGTGGTGCAAACCAGGGTGGAGAGGGAAGTGTTAGAGATGCTGATTTTGAAGAAAAGAAACCAGAAAACTAGCAGATACGATGAAGCGAGCTTCACTGCGGGCAAGTTATTTAACGACAATCGTTGGCGATCCGTGTACAACTCTGATCCTTGGCTCTTCATTATCGGGAAGAAATACCAAAAACTCTCCCGATTCTTGCAAGTATGCGACAGTTACTGAAGGTCCTCCGTTTAAGACGCTTATATTGACCTTTTGGCCGAGCTCATTAGCCATACGGTCAAGCATGTGCCAGTCGTGTACAACTCTCAGTTGATCTGTTAGTAAGGTCTCTGTAGGTGATCCTTTTCGGATCAGTGTTTTTTTTTGGCATTTGGTTTCCTCA
The DNA here is from genome assembly GCA_049298975.1 of Minisyncoccia bacterium. Lineage (GTDB taxonomy): Bacteria > Patescibacteriota > Minisyncoccia > Phycocordibacterales > DATDWN01 > C7867-006. Next base: position 5,156 of record JBAQWP010000109.1, on the reverse strand, counting down.
TTAGCCTTCTGATTTCAAGTGGTACAACGGTCTCAGACAAGTACCCAATAGGTGTTCGCCCGAGATGAGTATTGAAGACAAAGACTTTCCGTTTGTTTGGATCGTATTTGGCCCAGTAAATGTTTCGGCCATCGACCAGAACAGTCAATCTGTGACAGTTTCCAACCTCACACTTTTCCCAGTCAGTGTATTGACTTTTTGTCCTCCTTGTTGGTTGAAACTTGAAAATCTTGTCAGTCTCATGCCACATTCCAAGCGGTTTCCCTCGGCCCGTGTTAGGCCTCCAGGAGTACAAGTATCCCCAAAATATGCAGAAATGTTGACCTTTGTAGATCAACTCTTTACAGGTCTTCTTGTGTTTCGGGCGACTTACCCATTTCAGCTTCATTCGGGGCATAATCCCTCCTTCTGTTACAAAAGTAACATAATTACCAATCCCTAACAAGTATACTAAAAAATCAAAACCATTATAATTAGAAACCAATATACCATGGCAAATAAAGATTACTACAACCTTCTAGGAGTGGATAAAAAAGCCTCAAAGGACGAAATCAAAAAGGCTTTTAGAACATTGGCGCACAAGTATCATCCAGATAAAAAGACTGGTGATGACGCCAAGTTTAAAGAAATTAACGAGGCATACTCGGTTCTTTCTGATGATAGTAAAAGGTCACAATATGACCAGTTTGGTTCTGCTGGGCCGAACATGGGCGGAGGTCATGGTGGTTTCGGAGGTGCGGGGTTTGAAGGCTTTGATTTCTCTCAATTTACTCAGGGAACAAATGGTCAGTCATTCGAGTTTGATTTTGGGGATATATTCGGAGATATATTTGGTGGCGGAGGTAGAAGACAAAGCAAAAGGGGCAGGGACATATCTATTGATGTTGAACTTTCCTTTGAAGATTCAATATTTGGTGTAGAAAGAACAATCCTTCTTAACAAGACATCAAAATGTGATTTCTGTAGCGGAACTGGTGCAGAAAAAGGTTCAGAAATGAGTACCTGTGATACTTGCAATGGCAAGGGTTCAGTTAGAGAAGTTAAAAGATCCTTCTTTGGACAATTTGAATCTGTTGTTACTTGTACAAAATGTCAGGGGAAAGGTAAGATTCCAAAAACTAAATGCAGTCATTGTTATGGTCACGGCACACTAAAAAAAGAATCTGAAATAAAGGTGAAAATTCCTTCTGGAATAGAAAACGGTGAAATGATCCGACTTTCAGGCGGTGGCGAAGCTATTTTTGGTGGTGAAAATGGTGATCTGTATATAAAAGTGCATGTTAAGAGACATCCAAACTTTAGAAAAGAAGGTTCGAATTTGGTTATGGACTTACCAATTAAACTTTCCGATGCACTTTTAGGTGGAGAAATTACTCTAGAGACACTTGATGGCACTGTTAAAGTAAAAATTCCAGAAGGAGTTGTTCATGGAGAGGTGTTGAGAGTAAAAGGAAAAGGAGTTCCGATAAGTAACGGTAGTCATCGAGGAGATATAATGATAAAAGTATCAATATCCTTACCAAAGAAACTTACAAAGGATGCAAGAAAAATAATTGAACTACTCAAGAAAGAAGATATGTAATAAAAAAACCGCCAAGTGCGGTTTTTTTATTACATATTAAGGTTTACTGTTTGTCTAAAATTGAATAATGACTTAAAATATAGTTGTGACTTCAATTCTCACCAAAATTCCGAGTGTTACAGGCATATTATCTTCCGACGCAGGTTTTCTGCTGGCTATTTTTATATTCATACTTGGTCTGTCATTTTTTATTGGACGATCTGCCATCGTTTCGGTGATTCTATCCTTTTATCCGACAACTCTACTTTTTAAGACTTTCCCGTTTATGGAGCAAGCTACTTTTCTAAAAGGAGACTTGCTTATAGTTTTTAATAAAATTGGAATTTTTCTACTGTTTCTAATACCTATTACTATAATTATAGGAAGATTTATATTTTCTCGTTCAGAATATGGAAGGGGAGATAGTTTCCTGCGAATATTAGGACTGTCTGTAGCATTGCTTATTTTAGTCGTCTCCTTCTCATATAATGTCTCAAATTACGATGTAATTCATGATTTTGGCCCCCAAATCGACCAATTATTTGGTATTTCAGAGAGCCAGTTCTATTGGAACCTTGCGCCAATAGCTTTGATGGCATTTCTATAGTCTAGGCTTGCAAAATCATCATAACTCTAGTCCAGTAAATTACTCGATAGTAGGGCTATATATAGCCAAAAAATTAACCTTTACAAAGCATAAAAGTATGGTAAAACCTTGACAGGTGCCACCTAAGTGTGCTAGTATTATACCAATCCAGTAAACCTGGATTTTTCCGTTCACTTAGGCCACAGGCCTTCCAGAATTACAAAATAAGCTAAAACATATTTTAAATTTCACTGTAGTAAGTTTCTTTTTAGCAGCAACATCATTAACAGGATCATCTACGGCAATAGGTCTTCCTGAGTTACCAAAAATAGAGAGTTCTGTGTCAGATACTAAACTGGTTAGGCAACTATCAAAGGATGATATTGCAAACCTTATGTCAACGGAGCAGTACGTAAGAGGATACTTTGAAGACATTCCAATCATGATTCAGATAGCTAAGTGTGAGTCACACTTCAAGCATTTGACCAAGGATGGCGAAGTGCACAGAGGAAGAATAGTTCGAGAAGATGTAGGGGTTATGCAAATTAACGAATACTATCACTTAGAACAATCTATAAAGAAAAATCTAAACATCCATACATTAGAAGGCAATTTGGATTATGCGCGAGACTTATATGAGCGACAAGGCACAAGACCATGGAACTCATCAAAGGCTTGTTGGGGCAAGTACCAAGGTACAACACTTGCAATGAACTAACTCAAAAATAATATTTTATAAAAGCCCTGGTTAATTCCAGGGCTTTTATAAAATAAAATATTGAGTTCTATAGACAAAAGTTGTTCTAGGGGAGCAATAGAGTCATGTCGCACAATATATCTTTTTACCACTACTTCTATATACAACAAATGATTGAGATAAACAAAGTATAAATAATAAATATCCGTAACAATGAATCAACTTAGTGATTCGAATACAAGCATCTATACATCAAAAGTGACAAAATATTCTCCCCCAACTAATAAACACTACTGTACTAGTCACTATAAAAATAAGTAACAAAAAAAGTAGTTCCCGATAGGGAAGTCCCCTGCCCTGTTGATTCTTCTATTGAATTTTGGCAGAATCAATATTGGAGGAAATTTATGGCCATGGTAGTTTCTATGAAGGCCCATGAAGCTGAACGTCGTAGAGGTGCCTGTAGGAAAGCGAATAGGTCAATTGATCTCATCTCACTTTCTGTCACTGTAGACCAAGCAACGACAAAGTTTGACTTCAGAGTATTTATCGATCTGTTTGAGTTAATGAAGACTGAGTCACTAGATACAGTTATTGATGAGCTGTATTCTAGTGGAATGGAAGACTGGAAGTTATTTCCAGCGTACTACAGGGCACTAGCTCGAATAATACTGTACAGATTTTCGTTTCTAGTGAACCGTCCCTAGACAACAAAGCCGTCTGAGGACGGCTTTGTTGTCTCAAAATTAATTGGAGAGTATTTAAATTAAAGACTTGGAAAATATTTTATTGGGTCGAGATAGGCCTTAATGTCTGCAATTGGAAGTATTACATTTTTACAACCAATGCTATTTACATACTTCTCAACTCGAATTCCTTGTGTTGCATATATTGAGATGTGGAGATGTGGCCCAGTCGAATACCCAGTGTTACCAGAAAAACCTATTAAGTCCCCTGTAGCTAGTTTTTGATTTTGATTAACACTTATTACTGAAAGATGTGCATAAATAGTCGAAAGACCATTATCATGTCTTACCAAAACCCATTTGCCAAAAGAGTAACATCCCCTAGATAAGTCAGTATTTCCAGTAGCTGTAACAACTCCTTCCAAAACATTCTTTACCTTAGTGCCAATACTAGCTCTAAAATCTATACCGTTGTGTGATCCAGACCTGTATAACTTCTCAGCACCGACAGTTTTTCCGAATAACTGAGTAATATATATATTATCAAGAGGCCAAGACAGAACTCCGTTGCGTGGTGGTGGATAGCTACTTTTGTCTATAGTGAAGTTAAGTTCTGATTCATATTGATAAAGCTCTTTTTCAAATTGTTCTTTCTCTTGCTCCTTAGTTTTAACAAGTTCTCGAAAGGCCTGCTCCTTGTTTTTTGTTTCAGCCAAGATACTTGCCTTCTCCTTTGCAGTATATTCGACCGCCTTCTTTCTTCCACTTAAATCTCCCTTTAAACTAACTAAGCTCTTTTTTTGTCCATTTAGATTATCTTGTTTTTTCTGCATGTCACTTTTTAATGACGAAAGATAATTAGATCTATCCCGCATTATTTCACCAACTTTTCTAGTTGAATCGATGCGATCCCAAATATCGTTTACATTATTGCCCGAGAGAATTGTTATAACCATATTTGAATCATCAAGAACCTGGGTTTCTTGAAATGACTTTGCTAAAGCCTTCATACTTAGATTTATTTCATTATTGGTTTTCTCAATATTTTTACTGATTTCACTTATAGTTAAGTTTGTTTTCTCGATTTTATTCTGAGTAAGAGAAATATCTACATTAATTTTCTTTTTAGTTGAATCTAGTGTTTTTATCGTGTTTGATAAAGTTTTTGCTTGAATACTTGCATTATCAATTTCCAAACTATACAGCTTTATTTCTTCTTCTAATTTCTTTATCTGACTATTTTTCTCCTCAATTTTACTCTGCAAGTCACTAGTAGTCTCAGCATAAGCAAAGCTAGAGCTTATTGTTATTGAAATCAAAACGAGAAATATATATTTGTTCCATAACATATTACTGAATCAAATCAATTGCTACTCCAATCCTCTCTAAAGCCTCGTTTTTACCTAGTATGTACAATAGTGTAAACGGATCAGGACTCTTTTCCTTACCGGATAATGATACTCTAAGTGGCCATAGGACATCTCCACGACCCTTTTCAGTTGCATAATCAAATATCAAAGACTTTAGACTTTCAACACTTTCAAAATCAGCATCACTTGAATTTTCGAGCGTGCTTTTAACCCAAACAAGATGCTCCTTGGCATCGGAAACTGGCTTTCCCTTCCA
>JBAQWP010000108.1:0-3525 GCA_049298975.1 Minisyncoccia bacterium | reverse complement strand
GAATCAGAAATCGAAACGCCTGCAAAAGGAATATCTAAAAATTCAGGTGGAGGAAAAGCCTCGAATATTTTTTTAAAGTTCATTAGCTTTATTATATCAGCTTATCTTCCAAAAACACTCGTATCTTGTGAATTTCTACTTGATCATTGACCCTGGTGGTACATTTGGTAAAGCTTCCAGTAATGAAAAAAATTGTCCCTCCCCCTCACCTCCTGACACTGCAAGTATCATGCCCTGACTCTCTAGTCCCTTTATCATTCTTGGCTCCAAATTTGCAGCAAATGCACACTTTTTACCAATAAGTTTCTCTGGTTCTGGAAAATACAAAGATATTCCAGAAACTATTTGTCGCGGTTTTTCTTCTCCCATGTCCACAGATAGTTTTAACAGCTTATCGGTTTCAGGAACTTTTTCAGCAGATAAAATATGTCCTATTCTTATTTCAAATTTTTTAAAATCATCAATTGATATCATAAATAAATTTCTAATTACTAATTACTAATTTCTAACTTCTAAACTATTTGTTTGTTTCTATATAACTTTTAAGAATTAATGCTGCGGCAGAAGCATCTAGCATTTCACCACCACCTTGGATATGTTCTGCCTCTCTTGAGGTTAAAAACTCAGGGTGATAATTAACCGGAATACCCAAAGTTTTTTTTAGATTTTCCACAAATGGCCTGATCTCTTTCATAATAAAATTATCTCGGAAATCGAAGTTTTTTGACTCCCCCACGACCACCAGCTCAATACTTTTATTTTTACAAATATCACTAATCTCTGAAATTAAAGTACTGTCATTTTTCAAAACTGTAAGTGGACTAGCTATTGTCTTGGTTGGATCGGAAATTGCGATTCCAACTCTTTTACTCCCATAATCTATCCCCAAATATCTCATGCCCGTAAGTATATGCCAGAAAGCTGAAAGCTGAAAGTATGCAGGTGACACAACTACAAACTTCTGATATTATCCCTTGCATGATGAATATAATGGGTAATTTGCCAAATTGGGCTCTTCTCGCTGTACTTTGGTCACTTCCTTGGAAAGGTGTGGCTCTTTGGAAAGCTGCTAGACTCTCACACAAAAACTGGTTCATCGCCATTCTCATCATAAACACTCTAGGTTTAATGGAAATATATTATATATTTTTCGTTGCCAAAAAGTTCACTGTAGAAACAATAGAAAAATAACACGGATGGGTGGCTGAGAGGTCTAAAGCAACGGTCTTGAAAACCGTCACCTGGGTAACTGGGTCGTGAGTTCGAATCTCACCCCATCCGCAAAAAAACTATCCATACTAGGCAGTTTTGATTTTACGTCTTAATAATAATTAATGATCTTTCCTGTCCATACAATCTAGGATTTTCTTTTATTTTTAAATTTGAGAAGTACTCTAATTTATTTTCTTCATCATCGGACCAATTTATGAATAAATTTACAAATTCAAGTAACTTGAAATAATTTTCAAACCCATCTGAAGAGAGAAATGTGAGTTCACCACCAAGAAGACTTAGAATTCCACTATTTAAGTACGACAATGCGCCTTCTTCCCCATTAGCTACTCCATACCCTATCTGTTTTCCGTCTTTATCTAATTTGTTTCTAAAGGTCTTTTTTATATATTTGTTTTGTTCAGTGGTAGCAAGTTCGCTCCAATTAACTGGAAAATAGGTTTCATCTTCCTTTCCACGTTCAGGAGAAAGAAACACCTGGTTGCCATCTTTATCAAGCATGGTAATTCCTGTATCACAAATAGACCACCAATACATTTTACTTTCTTTAATGAGGACAAAAGATGCAGCCACAGCGAAAAAATCATTTTCTCTATAGTTAATATTTTCTTTGGTAAAGCCTTTTTGGACATTAAATTCCCGTGCCACATTATTTCCTACTTCAAATACTTTCTTCAGATCTGCCCCAGAAAATGTTTCGTATAACTTTTCAGCTTCAGATATAATTGCTTCGCAAAATAGTTTAGCCAACTCACCCGAACCTGAGGGATTTGGATAATTTCCTTCCTCATCACGTTTAAGAGTTACACCATCAGCAATAACGAATATCAGATACTTCATTGATTGTAGATGATAATCCTCTCTTGGATGTTCTGAGTAATCTGGTGTTACTTTTTCGAAGCGTTTTGTCCAAATATCAAAGTATTCTTTTGACATTTGTTTATATATTGAGAATGTTTTCATATTGTAATCTTAGCATATGAATACTTTGTGGCCTGAATTGCTTGATAGTATGCTAATACTCTCTTAAATTCCTTTCACTCAACAGTTCTGACCGAATCTAACCACTCCCACGTTTAATAAATGGTGGATATTTTTCTATATTAAAAATATCCTTTTTGATATACTTTCTTTATGACCATAAGACAGTATTCCATTCTCCTATCCAGAATTTCACTTTTTGTTATTTATTTTTGGTTTGGTTTACTAAAAGTTATTGGTCTCTCCCCTGCTTCCGGACTAGTAGAAGAGTTATTTGGAAAAACACTAGCTCACATTCCCTTAATTAAACTGATTTCTCCAGACTTTTTTGTGGTGTCTTTCGGATTGTTTGAAGTTATCATTGGAATACTGTTTATCTTACCTGGAAAGGAAAAATGGGCTGTAAGACTATTTTTTGCTCATATAATTACTACTAGCCTACCCCTATTCTTTTTGGCTAATTCTGTTTGGCAAAAACTGCTAGTTCCTACACTTGAAGGACAATACATAATAAAAAATTTGGCACTTATTGCTTGTGCACTAAACATAATGAGCTCTGTTCCAAGAGAATTTAGAAAAGAAAGCGAACAAATAATATAAAATGGACAATATCACCTGGAAGACTTATGAGCATATTCACACCGACAAAACTTCGGACTGGTATTGGATTGTGGGAATTATTACTATTTCCCTGGCAATAATTTCTATTCTTTTAAATAATATTATATTCGCGATACTTATCGTTGTTGCTTCATTCACACTCTCACTTTTTGCCTCTAGGAAACCAAATGTGGTTAATGTAACTCTTAGTGATGCTGGAGTAGCTGTAGGAACCGTCTTTTATCCTTACGAGGAACTAATTTCGTATTGGGTGGAAATTAGAGATGCTCACCCACGACTTATTATCAAATCAAAAAAAGCTTTCATGCCTTTCATTGGGGTGCTTTTAGATGATGTAGATCCAGATAAAGTCGGTGAATTTCTAGGGCGTCACCTGGCAAACGAGGAAAATATCGAGCCATTTTTTGAAAAACTACTTATATATTTGGGATTCTAAGAATAAGAACTGGAATTCTATTTTTTGTGTGTGCTCTCGCCAAGAATCGAACTTGGATCGCAACTTCCGCAAAGTCGCATTCTATCCATTAAACTACGAGAGCAGTACAGAAAAATTACCACAATATTTACTTTTAATCTATTAAAAAACCACCCATAGGGTGATTTTTTATACTGATCTTTCTACGCAGATCTTTTTATTAGAGCAGAAAGTCTTGATTTCTTTCTTGCAGCTTTGTTTGATGTCATTAATCC
>JBAQWP010000107.1:0-7286 GCA_049298975.1 Minisyncoccia bacterium | reverse complement strand
CAGTGGGAAGAGTTAGAGGTGCGGGTTTGGGTGGCGGAAATGATGAAAGGGAGCAAACCCTAAATCAAATTCTGGTTGAAATGGATGGTTTCGAACCAAATGAGAAAGTGATTGTTATGGCCGCCACAAACAGGCCCGATGTTCTCGATCCTGCCCTTCTTCGTCCTGGAAGATTTGATCGAAGAGTCACCCTGGATTTACCAGATAGGAAGGACAGGGAAGAAATTTTGGTAGTTCACAGTGTCAAAAAACCATTCGCAGAAGATGTTGATCTAAAAGTGATTGCGGAAAGAACCCCTGGATTTAGTGGTGCTGATTTATATTCTCTTATGAACGAAGGAGCAATTTTGGCTGCGAGGGAAAATAGAACAAAGGTTTCCCAGTATGACCTCATACGCTCAATAGAGAAAGTAATTATTGGTCCAGAAAGACGAAGTCATCTTTTGTCCAAGAGGGAAAAAGAATTAACTGCTTATCATGAGGCGGGACATGCTGTTTTAGCTTCCATACTTCCTTACGCAGATCCTGTTCATAAGATAACTATAATCTCTAGAGGTAGAGCACTTGGATATGTATTTAAGTTACCTCTTGAAGAAAACAAACTCCAGTCCAAGAAGGAGTTTCTTGATGATATTGCAGTTGCACTAGGCGGTTATGTTACAGAAAAAATGCTGTACGGGGATTTAACAACTGGTCCTTCAAACGACTTGCAAGTTTCCACAGCATTAGCAAGGGATATGGTTACAAAGTACGGTATGTCAGATAGTTTGGGTCCTGTAGCTCTCGAGGGTAATGGTGGTCAAGCATTATTTGGAAGAGGTTCTGATGAAAAGGAGTTTTCAGAAAAAGTTGCATCGGAGATAGACTCTGAAATATCGAGGATAATGAGAGAGGCGGAAAAAAGAGCCCATGATACTATTTCCGGAAATAGAAAACTCTTAGATGCCATAGCAAAAAGGCTAATAGAAGTTGAAACTATCGAACGAGCAGAATTTGAAACAATACTAGTTGCAAATGGTATTACCCCAAAAAAGAAATTAGATATAGAACATCAAGTTTAGAAAGGTGGCAGAATGTCGCAGTTGGTAGAGAAGAAATATTAGAGTTACCTAAATTCTGTATGTTTTTTATACTTCTATTTTCCACTCCACTTCCTGTACAGTTGACCATCAGTATAGCAACTATATAATAGTGGTATGGCAGATTTCAACAGAAAAAGTAAAGCGATTGCTTTGCGCAAAAAAGGTTATAGCTATAGCCAAATAAAGATGAAACTCGGTATAAGTAAGAGTACATTAAGTGAGTGGCTAAGGCCGTACCCTTTATCACCAGAAAGAATTAGACTCTTAAGAGATGTTAACCCAAAAAGAATAGAAAATTTTAGAAATACAATGGCAAAAAAGCGCCAAATTAAACTTGATGATGCCTATAAAAAATCTGGAACTGATATAGGCAGCATTTCTAAAAGAGAGTTATTTTTACTTGGTTTTGCTCTGTACTGGGCCGAGGGTGGGAAGACAAAAATAAGTACTGTGGCGCTTGGAAACACAGACCCTGCCATGTTGAAGTTTTTCATAAAATGGCTTACACTCTTAGGAGTTTCCAAAGATAGATTGACTATAAAGCTTCACTTATACAAAGATATGGATAAGGGCAAGATTATATCTTTTTGGTGTAAAACTCTCGGTGTGAGGCCAAGTCAATTTATCAAGCCATATGTAAAAGATTCTAGAACTACTGATCTTTCGTATAAAAATGGCTTTGGTCACGGCACATGTAATGTTGTTTACGATAATACTGATTTTGCCAGGTATGTACTTATGGGAATGAAGTATCTAGTTGAAAATGTGTCAAAGTAAAATATCCGCGTGTAGCTCAGTCGGTAGAGCAATTCTCTTATACAGAATGGGCCGGAGGTTCGAGTCCTCCCACGCGGACAAAATGAGAAAGTTATCAGTTAAACTCAGTCAACTCATTGACTTCATGGGCTTTATTCATGAATTTCGTGAGATTGTTAGGGTAGCAAGAAGTCCATTATCTAAAAGATTTGAAAATGATGCGGAACATAGTTACCAGCTTGCCATGATGGCCTGGTTTTTAATCGACCAAGATAAACTAAAACTAAACAAGAGTTTGTGTTTTATGTATGCTCTTGCACATGATTTAGTTGAGGTATATGCAGGAGATACATATATTTTTGATGAAGATAAAGTAACTGATAAACATAAAAGGGAAAGAAGGGCCTTAAGTAAGATTAGAAGGAAGTACAAGAATTTTTCTAGTTTAATTACTACATTGGAAAATTATGAAAAGAAGAATGATAAGGAGAGTAAGTTTATTTACGCGCTCGACAAAATCATCGATCCTCTCCAAATATATATGGAGAAGGGTGAATTATGGAAGGAGAAGAATGTTGAATTAGAAAAGCTTATTAAATATAAAAATAGTAAAATAGCAATTTCAAAAAGTATTGATAAATATTGGCAAGAATTACTTCTAGAATTAAATAAAAGTCAGAAAGATTTATTTAATTAGTTGCTATTCAAAATGTATTTTTTCGTTTCTAGTTTTGAAGTATTCCTGGATCATTGGGTATTTCGTAAACTCGATATCCTCATCAACTAGTTTTATTGCCTCAGTCCGAGAGGCTTGAACCATTTTTATATTTTTAATAGCTTCCATGGCAAGGTCCGAGATGCCCCATTGTTTTTGTCCGTATAGTTCGCCAGCACCTCGTTGGGCGAGGTCAAACTCGGAGAGCTCGAAACCATTTTTCGCAGTTGTGAGTGCCTTGAGTCTGTCTCTAGTTTTCTGACCACTACTTTCTGGGAACACGTAGCAGTATGCTTGATGATTACTTCGGATAACCCTTCCGCGGAGTTGGTGGAGCTGGGAAAGCCCAAATCTTTCAGCTCCTTCTATTATTATCATCGTTGCGTTTGGAACATTTACACCCACCTCAACAACAGATGTTGCTACTAGAATATTTGTTTCTCCTCTGGAGAACTTATCCATTATTTTTTCTTTCTCAGTCGGAGACATTTTGGAATGAAGAATACCGATAGTGTATTCTGGAAAAACTTCTTTCTTGAGTCTCTCTGCTTCGAGGTTAACTGACTTGGCCATCACGGCTAACTCTTTGGTCGGGTCAGGTTCATCGATTCGCGGACAAATAACATATAGTTGCCTTCCAGTTTTCATTTCTTTACGGATTTCTTCATAGGTATCTTTTCTATCAGTCGGTAGAATTACTTTAGTAATAATTGGTTTTCGACCATGTGGCATTTGATCTAACACAGTCAAGTCCAGGTCGCCGTATATAGTGAGCGCCAGAGTTCGGGGAATAGGGGTCGCTGTCATGGAAAGCAAGTGGGGTGTCAGGTCGTTCTTTGTGGTTAGTTTTTGTCTCTGTAGGGTCCCAAAACGGTGTTGTTCGTCTATCACCACATAGGCAAGATGTTTGAAAGCAACTGACTTTTGAATAAGGGCGTGTGTACCTATAAGAATTGGCACTTCACCGTTTGCTACCCATTTTAGTAATTGGGCTCTTGAAATTTTGGTTGGTTTGGCGGGATCAGTTTTACTTGGGAAAATTTTACATTCACTTCCGGTGATCAATCCTATTTTTATAGGTAGATGACTAAAATACCCAATAAAGTTTTCGTAGTGTTGCTTGGCCAGGATTTCAGTCGGGCACATGTAGGCAGTCTGTAGATTCCCATAGTCCTTGCCATCTGGTCTGGCTTTTGTGACGGCATATATTGTAGTTGCGGCCACAGCTGTTTTTCCGGAGCCCACGTCACCTTCAAGAAGGCGCGACATGGGATAGCCACGCTTGAGGTCTTCTGTTACTGAGGATATAGCGCCAAGTTGGGATTTGGTAGCTTCGAAGGGGAAGCGCTTAATAAACTCATTAATGTCTTTTTCGCTTGTTTGAATATTAAAACTACTTTTTTGGGACCAAAGCTTTTTTTCTTTCTGTTTTTCAAGCTGAATAAAAAATATTTCTTCAAAAGCGAAGCGCTTTCTGGCTGAGAGAGCATTTTTTTCGGTTTTTGGTGCATGAATCCAGATAAGGGCCGTTCGGATGCTTGGTAGGTTATACTTCTCTAGAATATATTCAGGTATCGGATCAGTTATTTTTTCTAGAACCCCTAATGAGAATGCCTTTTGGATGGCGTGGTAGATCCAATTTGAAGTAACCCCCTTACTTTCTGGATAAACCGGATACATAGAATGCTCTTCTCCTTCCTCTCCAAACAAATTTTCTCCTACAGCTGTGGGTATATTGGTTGCGATTTCAATTTTTGGGTTACTTATATATAACTCTCCTTTTCTTTCAGCTATTTTCCCCTCAACTCTTACAGTTTGTCCTTCATGAATCATCTTCGCGATATAAGGCTGATTAAACCATACAAGTTTTATTTTTCCTGTTTCATCAGAAAGCGTTCCGTCTGACATAGGAATTTTTTTAAAAAAAGCTTTGCTTGTTTTAAGATTTGAAATACTTCCGAAAATGGTTGCTTCCATTCCTTTTTCTAGGAAAGAAATACTCTTAATTTGCTTAGTGTCGCCGTAACGAGCAGGGAAGTGGTATAAAAGATCGTTTATCGTTTTTAAGCCAATTTTATCCAAGGCTTTTTTCTGTGTTTCTGTCAGCCGCCAGTTTCTAGCGATTTCGGACTCTAAATTCATGATTTTAAGTCTACCATGTCTAATTTTTTGTAGTAGTTTACTCAAAAGTTCATTTATTGGTCATTATTTTGATTAATTATCTGTGTTAGTTGAATATTCAAGTTTATTTTTTTATAAAACTTATCAAGGAAAAATTTATTTTATAAATTTGTGTCAAGAAAAAAATATTTTTCTCTCGAAAAAATATTTTCTTATATTTTTCGCCGTATTTTATAATTGCAAGTATTTTTTTAATTGGGTTTCACACTTTTCTTCCACAGCTTATTAACAAAAAAATCATATTTTATTTTTTTAAAAAATTTGCATGTTAGGATTTCCTAATCGCTATTAATTTGGCGAGATGTGTCAGAAATCAAAATCAACATGTTCACTTCACATTCATTATATTTTTCCAAAAAAAGAGCCACCATCTCGTGCTTTAGCGATTATGGGGCTTTTTTTGTATAAGAGTAATGAATGGGGGAGTTTGGGTCGAACGTCATGTTAGTCAATGATTGATATTATTAAGGTTTTTTATTAGTTCTTTAATTTTAAAAAATAATGAATAGAAAGATATTGATGAGTTTTGGGGCAATCGTATTTATTACAGCTCTTAGCCTCGGAGCAACTGGTGCGTTTTTCTCGGACGATGAGACTTCAACAGGAAACACATTTACTGCTGGAGCAATAGATTTAAAAGTAGATAGTACAGCACACTATAACAACGCTGTGTGTGTAAATGGTTTGTGGCAGTTAGAGCAAGGGGCAGAGCCAATGGTTGATCAATACCCAGTTATTGGTTCAGCTTGTGGAGGATCATGGGAATTAACAGATCTAGGTCCTCAAAACGTTTTCTTTAACTTTGGTGATATTAAACCAGGGGATAAGGGAGAGAATACAGTTTCACTTCATATTATAAATAACCCAGCATGGGCATGTGCTTACATTCACACAACAGAGAATGCTGAGAACAGTACAACTACTCCTGAAGTAATAGCGGGAGATAGTGCATTACTAAACGGTTCATTTGATGGAGAATTGGCTCAAAACCTACACTTCTTCACTTGGCTTGATAATGCATCAACATCTGGAGCAGTAGTTGGAGACAACATCTGGCAAGCAGGTGAGCAAATACTTTCTCCAGTGACTGCACTAAGTTCTTTGCTAAATGCGACAACAACACTTCCATTAGCGGATTCAGTAACCAATGGAGGTCAACCACTTTCACCATTACAAACGCACTATATAGGAGTAGCGTGGTGTGCTGGAACGCTAGACACTAGTGTGCCAGGATCATGGACATGTAATGGTGCTTCAGTGAGCAACGTAGCTCAAACAGACTCAGCAAAAGCTGATATTACATTCCACGTAGAGCAAGCGAGAAATAATTCAGATTTCACATGTGTTCCTCCAGCTCCAACACCTACACCAACTCCGACTCCAATAGAAAGCTAATATAATTAGACTTGATTTAAGTTGACTCATAGTATCTTTGTAGGTGGTAGTCCACGACTTGGTCGCGGACTGCAACCGAACAAAGATACTAATAAAAAATAATTTACAGAAACGGGATGAAAAAAATATTACTATCACTAAGTTCAATAATGTTTGCGGTGGCTGTTCTAGCCGGGGGAACAAGTGCTTTTTTATCAGATAAAGGCACCTCAACTGGAAATACAATTGCCTCAGGTATAATTGAACTCAAGATTGATAATGAGAGTTATATAACTGATGAATGGGGGAAACTAGTTTTTAGTCCGACAACTTCTTGGGAACTTTCTCCGCTGGATGGGAAACTATTCTTTAATTTTCCTGATATAAAGCCAGGAGATATAGGTGAAGACACAATCTCAATTCACGTAAATAACAACAATGCTTGGGCTTGTATGGATATAAAACTTACAAGCACTAAGGAAAATGGACAAACAGGTCCTGAGGATTTAGTAGATCCAACTGGAGCAGACAATGCCGGAGAATTACAAGAAAACTTGTATTTCAAATTTTGGGCAGATGATGGTGACAATGTCTATGAACAAGGTGAAAATATTTTCAAGAGAGGTTGGGTAAAGGATATATTTACTGGTCAAAATTGGACTCTTGCTGATTCTAATCTAAATATTTGGAAAGGTTCAGGTCCACTTTTAGGCAACACAGTAGTATATATAGGAAAAGCATGGTGTTTCGGCGACATGCATGAATCACCAATATCTCAAGACGGCTTAGGCAAAACAGGTAATAATGGTCCACTGAAAAGAGGAACAGGGTTTACATGTGAAGGAAAGAGAATCGGAAATATAGTCCAGAGTGACAGCATCACTGCAGACGTTAGTTTCTATGTGGTACAGTCAAGAAACAACAGCAGTTTTGTTTGTGGTAATGAAAATAATTCTGGTAAAGAATATTGCTCACACGGTTATTGGAAACAAAGTCAACATTTCGATAATTGGTCCGGCTATCTTCCAACTCAGCAATTCTCTTCAGTCTTTGAAAATGCTTTTCCAGGTAAAACACTTCTCCAGGTTTTACAACTAGGTGGAGGTGGGCTAAATCGACTAGGTAGGGAAACGGTCGGGGCCTTGCTAAATGCAGGCAAAGTTGATTTCCCATACACC
>JBAQWP010000106.1:0-7288 GCA_049298975.1 Minisyncoccia bacterium | reverse complement strand
CCTAATGGGTTATCAGGCCGTAGGGACCCTAGGAAGGCGAATAGAGGATAAACCTGGGGAAGTACAGATAAACGGCTTAATGGTGCCTGTAAGGGCCAAAATAGAGATGATTTCAGGCTATTCTGCCCACAAGGACTCAGACCACCTCGTTGAGCTTGTCTCCAAAACAGCCGAGACAGTCAAAAAAGTTTTCGTGGTCATGGGTGAACCAAAATCAGCAACCTACCTAGCTCAAAGACTTCACGAAGAACTTGGAGTTGATGCGGTGTGTCCTGAGGTTGGTGTGGCATATAAGATCGAAACATAAATAAAAAAAATGAACCCTCAAGAACAAAGCAAAAGCACCGTTCATCTTCCCATTTCTCACAACTTTGCTCTATTTCTAATAGGACTCATCATACTCGGCTCACTTGCATATCTATCATATACTTTTCTTCACCTTCGAGAACCAACCAAAAAGGATGTTGTTTTGGATCTAACCACTTCCACAACTACTGAAGACTTACTAGTTGATTGGAAAACCTACAGAAATGAAGAATATGGGTTTGAGTTTAAATATCCAACAGGATACAAAATTAGTTTCTCGGATGAAATACAGTCGCCAACTAATCAAATATGGCATCTTGGTTTTTCAAATAAAAAAGTAAACGGGAATATAAGTGGGTTAAATGGACCTTATAATAATATCGAGTGCCCTCCCGTAGACTATAATTGGCCTAAACAAGATCAATACATAACAATACAATCCGGGCGGAAGGTTTTATTGTGCAAGTTTGAATATGAAAATAAGGCCATAGCATATTCTTTTTACATAAAAACTAACGACTCAAAGATACCTTTGATTCAATGGACAATAAATATAGATTCACAGTATTCTACTTCTACCATCATAGAAATAAAAAATATTATTTCTAGTTTTGATTTGATTAATAACTACGATACTTTTGATCCAGACGGTACACTTTCTGACATTTCTCTAAATCCAGTATTTAAGGAATGGTTAAGTCAGAAAAATGTTTCGTGGAGTGCTATAGAATCGTCAAGCTTTTCTATTTTAGGTATTAAGAAGGAAATCAATACTATTCCCAGATGCTACACTGAATATGGGTATAAGATAATTAGTAGTCCTGATAATAACAAGTATATTTGTTTTGGGGGTGGGGGAGAACCAGATTCTTATTTACTTTTATTTGATAAAGTAAAAAATAATTCTTTGAGACTGGCTTTTTGTGGAACGCCTTGCCTTTACGATTCGGTTTTCTGGTTAGATAACAATAAATTTATATTTTTATGGACAATGCGTGACAATGAATATGAGAATAGTATGAAACCTTATCATGAGCTTCACATTGACCTATACAATTTAGCTGAAGACAAAATTTATAGTTGGGTAACCAAACATCTATATTAGTTTGCTCATACTTTACTATTTTTATCATCTACGGAGTGCGTGAAGCACGAGTAGAAAGAAAATTTTCAGCAGAAAATTATTCTGGTGATGAAAAAAGTAAAGTGTGAGCAAGAGTTAGAACGCAAACAAAAACTCCGGGATCCCCGGAGTTTTTATTACTTAGCTAGTTCTACTACTTTCTTAAATATTTCTGGGCGACTAGTGGCTAGGGTAGATAGTATCTTTCTATCTATCAGAACACCCTTCTTCTTTAGTCCACCCATTAGTTTACTGTAAGACGTGCCGAGCTCTTTTGCTCCATATGAGATTTTTACATTCCACATGTTTCTAGCATCACCTTTCTTGTCTCTTCTGTGGGCAAAGGCAGAGGCTCCAGCATGAAATATGGCTTCCCAAGCTTGTCTTTCTTTTGTAGATCGTCCATGTCTAAAACCTTTTGTTCTTCTTAAAACATTTTTTCTACCTTTTAGCGCATTTACACCTTTCTTTACTCTTGTCATGTTATTTTATTTAATAAATTATTCAGTTATGATTACTTTTTTATGTAAAAGGCTATATCCTTGTTACTCATAGGGAAGTTAACCGACTTTTTCTTTGAAAGTTGGGCTCGCCTTGATTCCTTGGCATTGAAATGGTTTTGACCAGTTTTTCTGGCTGTTATTTTTCCATTTCGGCTAACTTTAAGCCTTTTTGTAAATGATTTATTTGTTTTAATGCTCATGTTATTAAGCTTTTTCAATAATTATACTTAGTCCTTTTGGGGATTTTTTGGCTGGATCAGCTATTTTATATTCTTCTGTAATAAACTTAAGCACTCTATCCATTCTCTCCCTTAGAAACTTCTCATCCATATATTTAGTTCTTCCTGGTAGAAAAAGGTCTATTTTTATGCGATTTCCCTCCTTTATCCACTCAGAAGCTTTTTTGGCCTTGAGTTCAAGGTCGTGGTCCCCAGTACCCACCTTTATCTGAATATTCTTGATTTCCACCGAGTGGGCCTTAGTTTTAGCCTCCTTCAGCTTCTTGTTTTCAGCGTATTGAAATTTACCATAATCCATGATTTTTGCAACCGGTGGAAGGGCTTTTGGTGATATCTCAATAAGATCAAGACCAGCTTCCTTAGCTTTCTCAATCGCTTCATTAAAGGAGATTACTCCTAAGTTAGAGCCATCATCCATAATGACTCTTAGCTCGGGAGCGGTTATCTGATTATTTATTCTGATATTTTGTGACAATTTCTTTCTGTATCTAAGGAGAAACCCTTAAAATATACCTAAGAATATAGCACAAATAATCCTAGAGTACAATTGTATTTATATGTAAAGAGTCTATAATACAGCCAGTTATTAGCTAAATAAAAAATATGAAGAAAATATTGCTTGGAGTTCTCGCAATCCTAGTTCTTGTATTTGTAGGGTTTTTTATAGGTTCAAAGAGGGGAGGAGAGTCAGAGATAGACAAATCAAACTCAGAAAATGTAGTTTCTGATACAGCACAGAATAATTCGGCTGAGAGTGCAGGAGGTTCAAAAACCTCATCTGTCGTAAAAGTAAATTCAACAACCCCTCTTGCGACCAATCTCTTTCCTCAGAAAGGAAGTTACAAGTGCGTGTATGAGCAAGCGACTCAGACAGGCAGAAGTAATAACACAGTATATATTGCTGATGGAAAAATGCGGGCGGAGTTTAGATCACTTGATTCACAGGGTTTCGGAACACTTAGTATGATGGTATATGATGGAACATATCTATATAGGTGGGTTGAGGGCCAGTCAAAAGGAACAGTAACTAGACCAACTTCACTTTCTCAAATCCCAGTAGTTGTGCCAACGGATATTCGTGAAGGAAAAGTTTTGGGTAGTAGTATAAACAATGTGTCATGGGATTGTTATGCATGGTCCAAAGTTTCTTCAATGCTATCTAAACCAAGTTATGTTCAGTTCTAGTTGACTAATACTATTTTTTGATGTAAAATCGAATATATGTTTAATGAATCAGAATTTTATGATCCTAATGTTTCTGTTGAGAAGAGATTAGAAGAACCTAATGAAATGTTAAGAACTTTAGCAGAAGAAAGGGGTCAGATACTCCAAGATATTTTAGGTGATACCGAGAGGGTAAATAAATTATTTTACTACGTTCCAGGTCTAAATGTGGGTAAGTTTTTGACTGAAGCTGGTTTTGGCGAAACAACAATGGGCGAGGATCTAAATATTTTGCAGAGGTTGGCATTTGCTACAGAAGCTGCAGCTCTCAGTTATGCTATATATGTTGGGACACAAGAGTTTTCTGGAGAGGCAACATCAGGTATGATTATGGCAGCTACATTAGGAAAGCTTACTTCCTTATTCGGCCATCATTTAGTTATGGATAAGGAAACTGTAAATTCATTACTAAATTATATTTCCGATAAAATACAGGACAAAACAATCATTACTGCTTTGCTGAGTTCGATGGCTCATTTACCTGAGAATGTATTTTCAGATAGAGAAGTAAACCTTGATACTATAAATGCCTAAAGAATTCGAAAATTTATTCAAAGAGTTACTTACTCACGGAGGTAATGCTATAGAGCTAAGTTTTTGGAAAGATATGATACCAGTCTTGGGACAAGAAGAGAGAGAAAATTTAAGAAAAAATCTAGAACAAGAACTTAAGCTAAGGATAGAAAAAGAAGAACTTTCTAGTCAGCCAAATATCCAGTAACCCTAAGAGCCTCGTCTATAGTTGTGACACCGTCCTTAACTTTGTTAAATGCAGCTACTCTAAGATTTTTTGCATTTTTCTTTTTTAAGAGGTCTAGCACAACTGAACTAGGTGGTGCATCAAAAATACTACCTCTAATCTCTGAATCAACATCAACTATTTCAAAAATTCCGGTTCTGCCTATGTAACCCAAATTCTTACATACCTCACAGCCAGTACCATGATAAAATTTTGAGCCTAAAAGTTCATGAGGCAATAGTTTTAATTGCTCTTCACTTGGGGTTATTTCAACCTTACATGAATCACATATTTTTCTAACTAGCCTTACTGAGATAACTCCTCTAATAGCTTGGGCGACAATAGATCGATCAACTCCCATTTCCACAAGTCTGTTTATGAGAGCAGGTAGGTCAAAGGTGTGGAATGTTGAAAGAAGTAGAATTCCAGATAGTGATGCTTGGATTCCAAGTAGTGCGGTTTCACCATCTCGTATTTCTCCTAGCATTAAAATGTCTGGATCTTGTCTTAAAACGGATCTCATGGCGGTAGAAAAAGTGAGTCCCACTTCTGTGTTAACGCTGGTCTGTCTGACATTTTCTATTCTGTATTCTATAGGGTCCTCGATAGTCATAATATTTTTCTCTTCCGAGTTCAGGTAATTTATTATGGAATACAATAGACTTGTTTTTCCAGAACCAGTTGGACCAGTTACCAAAATCATACCATTCGGACTTTTAATCATCTTTATTAAGAGATCAAGCTGATCAGGATCAAGACCCAGTCCCTCAATATTTAATATTACTTCTTTTATTCCATGTATTCTAAACACTATACTTTCACCGTATATTTCAGGCATAGTTGAGACTCTTATGCTATACACCTGATCTTTGTGTGAATACTCAAAATAACCATCCTTAGGTAGTCTGTGTTCAATAATATCCATTTGAGAAAGAATTTTTATTCTGGATACGAGTTGGTCCTCCATTATAGAGTTTAGTGATTGTATAGGGTGGAGTATTCCATCAATTCTAAATCGAACGTTAAACCCCTCATGGCTTGGTTCAAAATGAATATCACTAGCTCTACTTTCTATAGCAGCACCGATTAGGTTATCTAAAAGTTGAACTGCATCTGAATTTTCTCTGTTGTTTGTCATCCTCTAATTATATCAAACCAAAATAAAAACACCCACAATAGGGTGTTTTTATTTTTTTGTGGAGATGGTGGTATCGAAACCACGTCCATAAAGAGAATTGAAACGGTTCTACAATACATAGTCAGTTTAGCTTTTTAAACCACATTACTTGGAACTAACAAAATATAATGCAGTCGATCTTCTATTTTTCGAGCAACACTCGAAGAGGGTGTAGCTCTAACCTTAGTTTATATCAAGTCACTTCTTCCTAAAGGTTCGAAAGAAGGACCCGTCGTCTAGGTGTGCTTAAATTAAGCTACAGCGTAAGCGAAAGCAAAATCGTTTACTCCAAAATATGGAGAAACGGATGCTTTTTTGGATAAGTTGTTTACACTTATTCTTTCCGGACTTTTTAAGAGTTCCCGGAGCTCTATATTGCGCGAATCAATATCGGCTTTATGTCAAAACCTGTCATCCCCAATGTTGATGATTAATAAATCTTGTTGACTCATATTATTTTTAGAGACTCTCGGAGGCCGACGGGCCGAGAGTGAGCAAATTTCTAGCCCAGAAATTATGCGTGCTCTAAAAATAATATGAGGAGAGAAAGATTTATTATCCGCCCACATTGAGGCAGGTTTATTTTGTCAACGATCTTTTAAGTCTCTCTGTACATCGCGCAGGGAAGTCTGTTTTTTAAGCGTCTCCCGCTTATCATACTTTTTCTTACCCTTCGCAACTGCTATATCCAGTTTTACCAGATTTCCTTTATTATACACCGAAATTGGCACTATTGTCAATCCCTTGGCACTTTCCGTGTTCTCCAGTCCCAAAATCTCCTTTTTACTTAGGAGTAGCCTTCTGTTTCTGTGTGGATCATAGTCTTTGGGAGTGTTGTTTACCTGGTATGGAGGTATAAACATACCTATTAGGTAGGCCTCGCCACCGCGGACCGTAACATAAGCTCCCTCGAGAGACCCCTGGCTTTTTTTCAAAGATTTAACTTCAAAACCAAAAAGCTCAATACCAGCCACGTATTTGTCTAAGATTTCATAGTTTAGACCTGCCTTTTTGTTTACAATAAGTGACATGGGGAAATTGTAGCATAATTTAGTGATGACTCTAACGCTTTTAAAAAGGCTATTTTAATGTATACTGGTGCTTACTTATGGCAGACAACCAAGAAAAGAAAAGAATAATAATCAAGAAAAGTAAAAATAATGATAAGGATCCAGGAGGGAACACTATTTTGACGTATTTGTTGTCCGTAATAATTATCTTTCTTCTACTTTCCTCTGTTTATTCATATTTTGCAAGCAATAACGATGCTGGTAACGGGGTTTCAATATCCCAACTTTCCTCTGATATTAGATCTGATCTAGTTAAGTCTATTGTAGTTAGGGGTGATACTCTTGATGTGGAGTATGTTTCTGGTGACAAAAAATTATCAAAAAAAGAAGGTAATGAGGCTTTGTCGCAAACTCTTATAAACTATGGAGTATCCAAAGATCAATTAGCAAAAGTAAATATTGATATAAAAAATGAAAACGGTCTTGGTTACTGGATAATAAATCTTTCACCAATTATTTTTCCAATACTTTTTATACTTGTTTTTATTTGGTTCTTGTCACGCCAAGTTAGGGGAGCGGGTGTACAAGCTCTTACTTTTGGTCAGTCCAAAGCAAGAATGATTGATCCAAATGATAAATCACAAAGAGTTACTTTTAAGGATGTAGCAGGAGCAAAGGAGGCGAAAGAGGAATTAGCAGAGATTGTAGATTTTCTTCGTAATCCCAAAAAATTCTTAGATATTGGAGCAAGAATTCCAAAAGGAATACTACTTATGGGTGCGCCTGGTACAGGCAAAACCCTCTTAGCTCGCGCAGTTGCGGGGGAGGCTGGGGTAGCATTTTTCTCTATTTCAGGTTCAGAATTTGTAGAAATGTTTGTTGGTGTGGGTGCATCTAGAGTGCGAGATCTATTTTTAATGGCCAAGAAGAATGCCCCAGCAATTATTTTCGTTGATGAGATAGACGC
>JBAQWP010000105.1:0-2087 GCA_049298975.1 Minisyncoccia bacterium | reverse complement strand
GTTTGATGCAATAAAAACATCGTTATCTTCTGACAATTTTTTAATCGCTTTAAGTACTTCATTTGGTAAATCTCCTCCTTTATCGAAAACCAGGGTACCATCTACATCTAAAACTATATTTGCGTTTTTTACTCCTATATCAATTTCGGAAAATTTCATAAATTTTTCTTTTTTCTCCAAACAACAGCTCCAGTATCCCCCGGAACCATCTCTTCTGTATATCTTTCCTTAAACCATGCCCCTTGAATAAAACAAGGGTCTAGTTCTCCTTCTCCTGCCAAAACTACCCAATCTGGTTCTTTAAATTGCACAAGCTTCGGCGGAACGTTGTACTGACGAGTTTTATCTATACACTCCCCGTCTACTGGATAAAAATCAACTGCATAATCATTTGTTAAACCGAAGAAGTCAACAATATAAATCTCAGGAAGATAATACCCCAAAACACCTATGTTGTTTACTCCAAGACTCTCACCTGGTTTCATTCTCTCTCTTACGTAATCCGCAACTAGAACATTATTCATTTTACTACCTGGATCTTTGTTTAGTGTCCATGAAGCCCAGAAAAATAATGGTCCTGAAATAATTAGAATAGCTAAAGCAACCTTCCACGAATAAGACTGAATCTTTCGGAAGAAAATTGAGATGCCCATAAATGAAATAATGATCCAAAAAGGTTCCATCTGGCTTATATACCAAGGCCACATAACTGGATTCGAAACACTATACGAAACAAAATAGACAAATGGTATTGCAAAAATAATCCAATTTTTTTTATCTAGAACCTTTCGCACTGCAACCACAAAAAGAATAACGATTGGTAAAAGATTAAACAATACTTGTAAAACAATACTATTTGGATCAAATATTTTCCCAAAATATATTCTACTTACTGATGATAATTGAACCTTTAATGCTTGGGCTGCAGGTTGATTTACAATGTCTTTAATATGAAACTTGGTAAGAAGTGACTGTGGTATGAATGAACCGAAATAAATTGTTGAAAAAACCAACCATGGAAGGGCTACGGCAATTGTCGTCAAAGTGTACCTAAAAGCATTTTGAAAACCATTTCTTTGCCACCAGTAAATAAAAGTTAATATAGCTATCAGACCAGCATCTGGACGAGTCAAAAGTACCAAGGATAGCAAAATGGCCGAGACGTAATTTTTCTCCTCTAAGAGGTATACTAGAAAAGCAAAAAGGCAAAGAAGAAATAGACCAGTTTCCATCCCCTCCGGTACTATTTTAGAAAGATCTAGGGCAAATACTATGGTTGCAAAAAAAGATATTTTTTCCGAAAAAAATTTTCTAGATAGCCTAAAGAAATAAATGGATGAAAATGATAGAAGTAAAATATTCAAAATCGGGATTATTGTAGATGTTTCAAACTGACCAAAAACCAACTTAACACCAGTTGCCAAAAGTGTAAAAAGTGGAGTAGTCGCTCCAAGTACTCTCTCACCGACATTAAAAACAAAACCCCTCCCAGAAGCTAAGTTATCTATGTACCGAAAAAGAATATAGGAATCATCCGAAGAATGCTTAAGAGCAGTAAAATAAAACAAGGATAAAGAAATAAGTAGAGTCAAAAAAAATACCCAATATTCTATTTTAGTTTTTTTCATTAATACGTACATACCATGTTTACGAAATATTATCACAATATGCCATTTACTTCGTGTGTTTACAAATGACTAATTTCATTATTCTGCAGACTTCCTGGCCTATATTTTTTTAAATTTATATTTAAGAATAAGTGGTATCATTTTGAAACCTAAAACTGCAGCTCTAATTGTGCTACCTGTGTATCCTGAAACACCTATTCTCTCTTTATATATTACGGGAATCTCAATAATTTTTTTCTCAATCCTAACTAACCAAATCATAATTTCTGGTGAAAAAGTCCCATCACCCCTAGACTCTGGAAAATATTTTTTTATTCTTTCTAGAGTTGCCCTATTTATTAATTTACATGTGCAACCTACGTCAGTTAAAACTGGCCCGTTATACAAAACCTCAATAAACTTTGCCCAGAGCCAGTTAGCAAACCTAACTGGAAATGGCATGAATGCACCGGAAAATAT
>JBAQWP010000104.1:0-3710 GCA_049298975.1 Minisyncoccia bacterium | reverse complement strand
GTATGGAACTACAAGAAGACGGTACAACACTTATTAGACAAGATTGCATGACGGCTTATGAAGACCAGATTGCAACATTAAGCACCCAAGGGGATTAGAGTATATGGAAAGAAAACAAGTTAAATTTAAGTTAAGTAAAACTCACGAATTACGAATCAGTTTTGAGAACGTATTTAGTAGAAAGTACTTTGAACTATTACCAATGGTAACGATAGCGTGGCACAGTATTAGTTTCTGTTTTGGGTGGTTGTTCTTTACGCTGACAATCACAGTTAGAAAACCTAATGAACAATACTAACTACGCCCGATACGGCACATTAGAAGTAAACAAATACCAAATCAAGCATTACACTTGGCTAGGGAGATTATTAAAAAGATTGAAGCAATTATTAGAGTATTAAGTTAAAGAGTATGAAAGATACAGCCATAATAACAGAACTAAACTTGAAAAAATGTATGTTATGTAATCGAGTAGCGACCAAGAAAGTTACTGTATATTATAACTCTCGACTACCAACTAAGGTTGAAGCGTTTTCTCGCAGTTGTTCTAGTCACGTAGAAGATATTAAAAAAGCATTACTAAGTAGATTAAACTAACCATGACACCAAAACCACAAACGATTGAGGAGATAATGAGAGAAGTAGAAACTGAACTTGAAATGGGAGGAATGTCCGAGGGATTAAAACAATTCACGAGACATGTTGCAATACGGTACACCCAATCCCTCCAAGACGAGAAAGCGGAGATGATAGGGGAGATTGACGGGGCTATGAAAAAATATTATGACCATCCTTTAATGGAGGATATTAAAACCATCGCCCAAAAGTACGGAGTAGGTATTAGTAAATAATAAATAAAAAAGATGAGTACAACACATAGAGAAGTACAATATCGTTGCTGGAATGACTGTGAGATGAGCGGATGTCCAAACCATACAGCAACCCTAAAATATCAGTCTGTATCTGACCACTACCAATTTAATATAGACGGTCGAGAAATAGGTTTTGAGAGAGGGAGTCTACAGGCATTGATTGACTTAGTAAAGTCAATAGATAGAGCAGATTGTATACAAATAGATAACCGCAACCAAACAATCCAAGAGTGTATAGAGGCGTTAAACAAGAAAGAAGCAACATTTACCGACTATGACCAAGACTCGTTTCATACAGCCATTGAAACATTACAAGCCCTAATTAAATAGTATGAGAACAATAGAAGAGTCACTTAGAGAATTGAGGAAAGAAATACCAAATAAATTTTCAATTACATTAGAAGATTTTACAACCACAAACAGTTTTGGACTTATGGTAGACAGTGAGAAAGTATGGCGACTAGATATAATCATTATTGACTGGAATAATGGTATGGAAACAACAAAACATTACAATACTATTTTTGACACAACCGAGGAACTAGCCCAAGCCCTAGACAACTTGTGTAATGAATTAAAGAAGTAGAGATGCTAGATAAAAGCACAGCAAGAATACAAACCTGTCAGTTCAAGGATATTAGAAGTATCTTTGAAAACTTCCACTATAAAAAGGGACATATGGGCGGTGGTATTTCTATGTGCTTTCAGATGTATATTGATAATAAGCAAGTAGGCGGTGCAGTTCTAGGACTACCTAGACACGAAAAGAAGTATAAAAACTGTATAGACATAAGACGTATGGCGTGTTTAGATAATGCACCAAAGAATAGCGAGAGTTACTTTTTGGGACAGGTCATTAAGTGGATTAGAGATAATACTACTTATGACTTTGTACTCTCTTATAGCGATATGACAGTTGGACATCAAGGCACTATTTATAAGGCAAGTAACTTTGAATGTATTGGACAAACTACACCGACTAAATACGTTGAGTGGGAGGGCAAGATATACCACCCACGGTCATTGTCTATTGATAGGGATTATTCATACCGTATGCGTGAAGACGTAAAGACAGGTAAGGCAATCGTTAAAATAGGTCTACCAAAGAACATTTGGTTATATAAAATACGGAGAAAGAAGTACAAGAAAGTCAACCCCGCCCCCTTGCAATATCCTTAATCCTTGTAACAATATAAAGTCTATGAGAAAGAAAAAACCTTCTTCCCGTAAGGGAGAAAGGCGGAAAACTTGGTATCTGATTATATTACTTATTGGACTAGCAACCCTGTTGTTTGCACCAAAGGTAACCATAGCAGAGCCACATCATATCGAGAGGGCTGGTATTTTTTGGATATATTCTGCACCGTCAGAAGAAGATCAGATAAAAAGATACATAGTCAAGACATTTCATGAACAACCACAAATCGCATTGGCAGTTTTTACTGCGGAAAGTCATTTGAATACTTGTACCGAAGGAGATAAAAATAACAGAAAAGCCCCAGAGGGTAGTTGGGGAATTGCCCAAATCAACAAATCGGTACACAAGGAGTTAATAGGGGATAGAGATTTATGTAATTGGAAAGACAATATAGATATTGCTAGGGAGATATGGGAAGAATCGGGGTGGAAGCCGTGGTCAGCATACAATTCAGATGTGTTTAGACGCTATATAAAGTAACCTCACATCTGGGGTTATTTTCATCTATAAAATACTCGCTACTATCTCCTATAAGATATTTGACCTTGTCATCTGGTATTACTTTTGAAGCGATAAAAGCGTCTAGGACAAACTTTTCAATGCAAGACCGTACATTTCCACCATCTGTGTTATTACGCCTTAAATAGACGGCAAATTTCGCCTTACAGGGCGTTTGTAGTGTCTGGTCTGGGAGTATCTTTTGTATTTCTTCCTTATAATGCTGTTTTATAGTATTAGAAAGCCGATAGTGTAGGTTACGGTAGGTGTTCATTCCTATTAAAAGCGTCTTATCTTTTTTTGTTTTGAACTTTTGAATGTAGTAAATTGGAACGCTTATTGTTATTTCTGTTTGGGTCGCCTTTAAGGTGGCAAAATTCGCACAATCCGTCATAAATAATATTAGTCGGGCTATTACATTTCTTACATCTGTATTTCTGGGTCATCGTATAGGGTTTTGTATTTCTCGTAAAATCTTAAATCACGTGGCTTCCATTGATATGATCCGTTCTGCACTTCACGTAACACGTGCTTTATAGTATATCGTAACATAATTGCTTGATTCTTTGGTGTATGTAGTTCACCGTGCATTGCTATATTCTCGCTATGGTTAAGAATTGGTATTGAGTTCAGCACAGAGTCGTGGTCTTTTCCACTTCTTAAAAGAATATGGTCTAGGACTACATCACCGTTTTTACCTGACCACCCTGAGTAGTCGTGATAGAGCCATACTAACCTGTCGTCTGGGTGAAAGTTATTCGTACTCATAGTGCTTTAATTTCAAAGTCATACATATAAAGCCAGTCTTTTCCTACCGCACCAATGGCTAATAAACAATATCTCATTCCACGACCTTTTATATACTCAAACCCAATTACTTTATACGCACCATTTTCGGTATGTATCTTACTGCCTACCTCATATTTTAATTTAATCTGCATCATCTTTATCGTTATAAATTTCTGTGAACCCACTAAACACCGCAAGGAGTGGCGGATATTCCCCGATGTATGCAGGTATTCCAAAGTAAGAACACATTACCCAATGGTCATAAAGTTCAATTAGTGTCATTTGGTCACTTTCAATAGTGCCGATAGAAACATCCATTACTTCATCATATACATTGTCTTGTAGTATGTAGT
>JBAQWP010000103.1:0-1826 GCA_049298975.1 Minisyncoccia bacterium | reverse complement strand
GGTTCGGCTTCTTCATCATTATGCAGATATAGGCGCGTCTGTCCTCTGCCACTGTCACTATATTCTTTGAATAAAGCTTCTAGTTTTTCAAATTCATTGGCTTCCGGGCCAAAATGACTGATCGGACGCCCATTGATCTTTTCAGATTCCGTTACCGCCTTTTTCATGGCTTCCCGATCATAGCGGTGGAAGCTATCACCTTCTACGATGGTCGCTTTAAGCTTTTGACGGCGAAAAATCTGTTCAAAACTGTTTTTAACTGTTGAAGTACCTGCACCTGATGATCCGGTTACTGCAATAACCGGGTGTTTTTGCG
This sequence comes from Minisyncoccia bacterium, assembly GCA_049298975.1. GTDB lineage: Bacteria > Patescibacteriota > Minisyncoccia > Phycocordibacterales > DATDWN01 > C7867-006. Next base: position 1,510 of record JBAQWP010000103.1, on the reverse strand, counting down.
ACATGCTAATTCCCCCTAAAATATCAAAAAACGAAAAAGATTAAGATTTCGTATCATTATCATACTTACAGTATTGTTTTGTGAGGCTATTATCATTATTTTGCTCACAGCAGATTACAGAAGATAAGGTAACGATTCTAGAAATTAAATGGTTGTAAGTTAAAATATGATTACTTGAAATTTAAATAACTTAAAAGCTATTATACCAAGTTCATGAAGGAATTATCTTTCGTGTTATTCTAACGCTTTCATAACTTCAAAAAGTTACTATAATTCATCCGCTTCTATGCAGTTTGTGCAATTTTATTGGACAATTTCTTGGTTATGCCTTGAAAAACATGTCATGCATCAAAAAGCATAGTTAAAAATGCTTTCATAACCGAATACCTTTCTGTTTGACTGTATAAAATTAGGGGCTGTAGTAGATTAGGTTAAATTTGAGTCCAATTTTTCAAAATTTTCAACTGTTGTTTAGGTGTTCCATAATTGAATCTAAATTCACATTCTTTGAGAAACAATGGAAATGATTCTTTGAGGATTCCATTGTATTTTCTTAAGACTCGTTTAGCCTGATTCCAAAAGTTTTCAATACCATTAATGTGATTTTTACCCTGCGCAAATAGCGTAGAGTGATTGATTCGTTCATGATAGAAATGGCTCACATCAAGTGCATTATAACTACGATAACAGTCTGTATAAACTATGCTGTCTGGCGCGATTTTTCTCGTTATCAAAGGCATTAACGTTTCCGACTTCGTATCTCCTACAACCTTGGTGTAGACTTTGCCGCCTCGCTTCAATATGCCAAATACAGCAACTTTACCTGTAGCACCGCGACCACGTTTACCTTTACGAACACCACCAAAATAGCTTTCATCCAATTCAACTACACCATCAAAGATTTCATGAGATTCTTGTTCCAGATGGTACGCAATAACTTCCCGTATTTTGCGATAAAACAGCGCTGCACTATTAGGCTGAATCCCCAATATATCGGCTGCTGATCTCGCTGTAACTTCCAGTACAAAAAACTCTAGTAACCTTAACTGTATTTTCTTCAATAATCTACAATGACTTATCTTCATTTGATTAGCCTAACATCTAAGCTAATCTACTACAGCCCCTTAAATTATCTTACTTACTCATTAGCTGCGAGCCTAAATTATGAAATTCTTCCGCAAACTTCGCTATATTTAAATTGGCAACATGCTCAACGAGCACCGGATGTGCAAGAACTCTTTGCTTCAGGTCCTCATTTTGCTACTCGTAGCTTTGAGCTCGGTCGCCTGAATCTTAATGCAGAGCAAACGAATCACTATGAGCTAGGATTGCGTTTTGCAGGTAAACATGCCTCTTTCCTTGCCAATGGCTATTACAAATCGATACAAGATTTTATTTATTTGGAGAACCAGGGTTTCTTTTTTAATTTCGCACCAGATCCACCGCGTTTTCAACAAACTTGTGCGAATTTGAGGAATTGCTTACCTGTTTTTGGTTATCAAGCTAATCA
>JBAQWP010000102.1:0-3621 GCA_049298975.1 Minisyncoccia bacterium | reverse complement strand
CAATAGGGGAGCTGATGGAGACTGTGGGGGCTATGGTGTCAGGCGTACCAATAGTTAGAGAGTAATTGTCTGTTGTAAGTGTCCCAACCCTTTCAATTAGATGGAATACTGTAAGAAACTTTGTATTTGCTGGAGTTGTGAAAGTTTTTGTAACTTTTGAAAAAGTTGTTGTCGCAGGAGCAATACCTAGATTTATGTAAGTTTTACTACCATTTGTAAGTGTAGCTTCAGCTACAGGGGTGGATACTACATTTGAAGTATAGTAATCTGAAAATGTATATTGTGTGTTTGGTGCTGCAAAAACTGGTGCAAAACTCCATTTTGCGTCTCCTGAAGTATAGGAAGTGATTTGAACTCTTGCTCCTCTAAGTTGTACGCCTTCATATCCAGTTACAGGGTATGTAAATATAGGAGAATTAACTCCCCACCAATTTTTTTCCCAATTTGCTGGTGCGCTAGGATTTTGTGGGTCTGTTGTTTCAAACGAGTGGTTATCGACAAGATTTCCATTTCCAGTAGAAGCATTGTTTAAATAGATATATGTACTGGTCTTGTCTGTAAGTCCGGCAGAATCTGTAACTGTTAATTCTATTTCTGTATATACATCAGGATCTCCATGATCAGGAGCTGTAATGTTTATGTTGTTTCCAGTGTGAGTTTCAAGGACATGGATATGTATGTTGTGGTGAAGTATAACCCTCCAAGAATGATTTCCCGCAGGTAGAGTTCCTGTCTCAGGGTCGGTACCAATTCCAGATAGGGTTAGATTTTGCCCCACATTATATAGAGCACCATTTAATGGGGAAGTAATCTGAGCTGTAGGAGCTTGGTTTCCAACGGTGATGTTAATACTCTTAGTTGTTTGTCCTCCTTGGTTGTCAAAAACAGTTAGAGTAGCATTGTAGGCTCCGTTTGCCGAATATACTTTATTTGGATTAGTAGAAGTTGAGGTGGAATTGTCTCCAAAGTTCCACAGATAGGTTATTGGGTTTCCATCAGGATCGTTTGTTCCTGCGGATGAAAAATTAACAGAAAGTGGTGCAAGACCTGATGTAGGTGTTGCAGAAATATTTACTATAGGTTGTCTATTTCCAGTTGTGTGAGTGATTTTTTTAAGTTCACCAGTGTATATTGAAATAAAGTATATATTTCCTTCAGGACCAGTTACAAACTCTACTGGACCATTTGTTCCATCTACCGCAGTGCCAAAATTAGATATGACTTGTGGTACATCTGAAGAATTTACAGTCATCGTCTTTATCCAGTTTTGAGCATAATCACCAAAGAAATATGTATTCGCAAAGGATGCTGGATAAGCAGAACCGGTAGGAAAACTACCACCTGTAACTGAGCCAGCACCGTTTACATCATGTGCGTAAACATATATAGGATCGATTGCTCCGGTAGCTACACAACCAAGACCTCCAGGAGTTGCAACGTTTCCTTCTTTACAAGGCCACCCATAGTTTCCTCCTGGTACAATTTTGTTTATCTCCTCGTATGTACTCCAACCAACATCTCCGCCATAAAGAGAATTGTTACTTGGTCTAAAGTTAAATCTGAACATGTTTCTAAAACCGTATGCATAAACTTTTGATCTATTTGCATTAGGATTCCCGTTGTAAAAAGGATTGTCACTTGGACCTGTTCCGTCTGTGTTTATCCTTAGTACTTTTCCGGCTAGGCTGTCCAAGTTCTGTGCTCTTAGTGATCTGGTGTCTGGGTAGTCAAAGTGAGCTGCATCTCCAGTTGCAATATATAGTTTTCCGTCAGTACCAAACCTTAGTCCACCGATAGTGTGAGATGGTGCATCTGATGCTATACAGTCCGAAGTTACAGTGTAGTTATCACAAGAAGGGGTATCAGCGTTTCCCCCGACACTTCCAAGTATAACTACTTTAGAAGATTCTTCTGCAGTGTCCCCAACAACCGTAACTCTAACAACACGAGCTGTCTTAATCCCAGAAAAGCTTAGTCCAGGAGTGTTTTCGTATGTATAAGAAAGATATAGATGTCCGTTTTGGGAAAAGCTTGGATCTGTGGCTATACCAATAAGTCCTCTGTCTCCATAAGAGTTCACGTCAGAAAGAGTAATTAGAGGATTGGCCAATAAAACACCATTCTTAATAACCCTGACAGCTCCACTTTTTTCAGCTATAAAGATTCTTCCATCAGGAGCAAAAGATATAGAGGTTGGTGAATTTAGGCCAGAAGCGATTACTTGAGTTTCAAATCCAGCGGGTAGAGCTGAAACAGTAACTGGGTTTATTAAAACCGTTAACACAATAAAGCTATAAAACACTAGCTTGGAACCCTTCTTTATTATTTTGTTTATATTAGGTTTCATATTTATTGTTTATTATTTTCTAACATGATAATGGCCCCACTCTTTAATTTAGCAATCATTTCTTTGTTTTGTTTGGAAGTTCCAATATATTCATCGTAACTATTTACTACATTTAAATCTTTTGCTATTCGAGCTCTATTTTCAAAAGATATATCAGTAATACCTACTTCGATCATAAAATCAACTAAGTAGGTGTCTGATGCGTTTATTATTCTGGTTGCCACTGAATCAGTTTTAATTATATGTCCCAAGTCTGTATTTCCATATTGTATTTCCACCGCGGTATTTCCTTCATTTATTTCCGTTTTTTTCTCTACATATGTGCCTAAAATGTAATTTTTAACATTACTAAACAGCTCGGTAGACTCGTTTATTCTTAGGCTGTATTGTTTTGTAGACACAAAAGCAACGTTAAGAGTAATAAATGTAATTATGGAAAATAAAGTAACGTACGAAAGGTACTTTCTTGCTGTTGTTTCACCTTTTTCACCATTTAACCATCCAAAAAATCTAGATAGGGGATTATTACTAGATAATCCAAAAACGCTTAGTGTTTTTTCATAGAAAAAACATACTATATTTATTAGTATATGGATTATTAGCGATAAACCTCCTATTGGATTTACTTGTGGCATTTTATTGTTTAATTATATTCTGTTTGATTCTCTCAGGCTTGAACCAAATATCTATTTTCTTTCCTAAAACAATTTCACTGAAAAATTGTTCTATAAACACGATGGCATTAACAAAAATCATGATCAAATATAGTGGTGAATATAGTAACAAGTCCAACCTTTTTCTTCTCATTGATGCATATATTCCTAGGATAAGTACAAAAATAAAGTTCGACACAATGTATATTAGGAAAAATCGAAAGTTAATGAATGGTAGAATAAATAATAGAATGGAGAAAATGAAACCTTCGAAGTAAATCAGGGAAAGTTCCATAGTAATAAGTGGCCTACTTACAATACTAGATATATGTTTTTTAAGATTTTGCCAACCACCACTGTACCATCTTCTTAGTTGGTTAATATAGGAGCTAAGAGTGAATGGATCTTGGGTATAAACTATTGCATCTTTTTCCATAACGATCTTGCAATATTTTGAGTGAAATTTATATGTAAAATCCAAATCTTCGGTCAAAGTGTCGTGTTCAAACTTTATATTTTCCTTAAATTTTTCTGTTCTAAATGCGCCTGCACATCCTGGAATAACGAATAAGAAGCCAATATTTGATTGTGCCTTTTTGTGCACATCTTGGCCAATTGTAT
>JBAQWP010000101.1:0-9452 GCA_049298975.1 Minisyncoccia bacterium | reverse complement strand
TAGGTGGTTCAGTCACATCTGGTACCACAGGCTCTATCCTATTTATCGGATCAGGACCAGTTCTAGCACAAGACAATGCTAACTTCTTCTTTGATGATACAAACAATAGACTGGGATTGGGAACGACGACTCCATGGGGTATGCTTTCTGTTAACCCAAACGGGACATTAGGGGCTGACATCCCAGCATTTGTTATTGGGTCATCAACTAGAACATTACTTTCGGTCATTCCAAACGGAAATAATGGTACAGTATTTAACTGGGGCAGTGTTTCCACTTCTACACCAATTGCTAACAGAGCATTTGCTTGGACAATCGCAACAACTACAACTATATCTAGTAGTACTCTATTTAGAATAGATACAACCACTGGTGCTGAACAAGTAATTATTGGTGCTGGTTATGGCACCGTGGGAACTCCAGGAAGTGTTTTGATCGGAGACATAGGCGCACCATCAAATCTTATTTTTGAGGAATCATCCGTTATTCATGGTCAGGGTGGAAATACACTTACATTTGGAACTACAGGAGACAAGATTAACTTTGTAGTTAACACATCTTTTGGTGCAGCATCTTCTACACCATGGAGAGCTCTTTCAGTGAACGGAACAGTTGGCATGCAAAATCTAAATGCTGCAGCTACCGGAAACTATCTATGTGTTAACACAACTACTTGGGAAGTGACAAGAGGAAATGGTTCAACATGTACAACCTCATCAGCTAGGTTTAAGGAAAATATTAATGATTTGAGTTATGGATTGGACGATGTTATGAGACTAAGACCTGTCAGTTTCAACTACAAGGCGGAAACAAATATTGGTCCTGGTACTAAGTTTGGATTTATTGCTGAAGAAATAAATGAGGTCTTGCCTGACATAGTTACCTTTGATTCAGAAGGTGATGTCTATGGTTTGGACATGCAGATGTTCCCATCAGTTCTAGCAAAAGCAATTCAAGAATTAAATCTTAATCTCGAAACGATAGCTTCTACCACAGCAAGTACTACAACTAAGTCTCTCGCATTTGCTGATAGTTTCTGGACCAATATGTTTGGTAGACTAATAGCTTGGTTTGCAGATACGGCAAATGGAATAGTAAAATTCTTTGCTAAGGAAGTTAAAACTGAAAAACTATGTGTTTCGGACGGAACAGAAGAAACTTGTCTAACAAAAGCACAGCTTGATGCATTACTCGCGAATGCAAGTGGAAATGGAAATGGTTCTGGTGGTAATGGAGGAGGAAATGGAGGTGGAGGTGGCACAGGTGGCAATGGTGGTGGTAACTCCAACAATACAGATACAACACTACCAGTTATAACAATACTAGGTAACAATCCAGCAACATTAGATCTAGGCACTTCTTACGTTGACCTCGGAGCAACAGTTACAGATACAGATGAAAATGGCGCGGTCAATAATAATCTTGGAATTCAGTATAATGTTGACGGAGTAGATGTGTCGGAGATAAGTATCGATACATCTGTGGTTGGATCACACACTATTATTTACAGTAGTACTGATGGATCAGGTAATACCGGTACAGGAACTAGAATAGTTGAAGTTGTAGATCCAAATCCTGAAACCACAACTAATCCTGAACCTAATCCTGAACCTACTCCTGAACCAAGTCCTGAACCAACACCAGAGATAGTTCCTGAACCATAAAAATGAAAATCGGTGTAAAAAAATATAAATACAAAATAACAGCATCAATTTGTATTGTAGGGTTGTTGTTTTCTGTACCAGTTGAGGCTAAAACTATTTTTATTACAACAGGAACTAGTTGGACAGTTCCAGATGATTGGACTAATTTTAACACCATTGAAGTTATAGGTGGTGGTGGAGCAGGAGATTCATCAGCAAACACTGGTTCAGGTGGCGGTGGTGGTGGCGCCTATGCTCGTATTACCAATCTAACAGGGCTTACTCGTGGTGGTAGTGTTACTATTCAGGTAGGAGCTGCTGGTGCTTTCGGAGCTAATACTAGAGGAGGAAATGGTACGGACACTATTTTTAACGGTTCGGGTACAACTTGTGCTGCCCAGTCTGTATGTGCTAAAGGTGGTGCCGGATCAAGTGGTGCTGGAAATAGTGGTGCTGGAAATGGTGCCGGTGGTACGGATACTGCAAGTGTGGGTACAGTTAAATTTGCTGGTGGAAGTGCTGGAAGAGGAAACACAACAACAGACACAGGTGGTGGAGGTGGTGGTGCAGCTGGTCCTTATGGTAATGGCGGTCGGGGTGGGAACGGGACGAATGTGAACTCCTCTGGTGGAGGTGGAGGCAATGGAGGAGGTCAAAACGGAAATGCTGGTGGAGCATCTGGTTCAGGAGGTAATGGTGGAAATGGTCAGATGGGTTGGGGTCAAGGTCTCGGAGGAACTAGTGCTAATGGGAGTGCAGCTACCGCAAGTACTGGTGGAGGAGGCGGGGGTGCTTCTAATGCAAAAAATCAAAGTGGTGGAGCTGGGGCTACTGGTTTTGAATGGGTAGGTAATCCTGCAACAACAACATCACAACTTAGAGTTGGAACTGGCGGTGGGGGTGGGGGTGGGGGAAATACAGGCAACTCATCTGTTGGTGGTGCAGGTGGTGCATATGGTGGAGGGGGAGGCGGCTCGGAAGGAAATGGTGGAAATGGCGCAGCGGGGGTTATAATTGTTAGCTATGCACCAGAATTACCAAGAGTAGTTAGGTTGAGAGCTGTTAGATTAAGAAATGTCAGACTTAGAGGGTAGTCATATCAAATATGAAGAAATATATAATAATTTTATTGATAATAGTCTTTCTGGCAGGAGCTGTTTATTATTTATTATTATCAAATAATAAAAAGGATAATTGGGAGTTATACAGCCCTAAAAATGAGAAAAATTTACTTTCAACATCAACACTACAATACAAGAATATTTCTAGGAATTTTATCTTAGAGTACCCCAAAGAATTTTATTATAAGGAAAATAATGAGGGGGATACAACTTACACTATAGTTTTCTCAGATGAGGTAGATGAAAAAAGTTTTCAATTATTTTTCACACCTTATTATGGCAATCAGATAACTAAATCAAGAATGCTTAAGGATATTCCTAGTGGTAAGTTTACTGATCCACTCGAAATCATTATTGGTAATAACATAAGAGCCTTACTTTTTTATAGCACTCTCGATATTGGAGAAATGGTTGAGGTTTGGTTTCTATACGATGGCTATCTATATCAAGTAACTGCACCTAGGGAATTAGAAGCTCTACTTTCTGGATTGTTGAATTCCTTAAAGTTTTATACTATAGCGCCTGTAGGTAACAGTTAGAAGTTAGTTGTATGAAAATAAATTATTTTAAAATTCAAGATTCTTGGCTAAAAACTTTTGTTTTTTTATTAGTGTTAGCTTTTTACTCTATAATATCTTTTCATAAAATTGAACTACCAACTTATGATGATCTGCCTCGGCAAATTAAGATAGGTGAGGAAGTAATCCAAGGAAATTTTAATATTCTTTATAAAAATACTTTTTCATATGTTGAACCAGATCAAACTTTTTATAACCACCACTGGCTTTCTGGAGTAATTTTTTACTTACTGTTTATATTTTTAGGGTGGAATGGAATTGTTTTGGTTAAAGTCTTAGTATTACTTTTATTTTTTTCTTTACTTTTTTTTACAGCACTGAAGAAAGCAGACTTTTGGGTGGTTGCTCTAGCTTCTATTCCAACACTAATTATTCTCTCTGAAAGAACAGCTCTTAGACCAGAAATTTTCAGCTATCTATTTATTTCAATTTTCCTCTATATTCTTTTCCATTTTAGGGATAATCCAAATAGCAAATTGGTATATGCGTTGGTTCCACTACAGATTTTGTGGGTTAATATGCATGTTCTTTTTAGTATAGGGATAATGCTTGCTGGGGGATTTTTGTTTGAAAGCCTGTTACATAACCATGAGCAAATATTACTTAATCTAAGAAACTCATTAAGAAATAATCCGTATTTAAGAAAACTAGCCATAGTTTTTATGGCTCTTGTTCTTGTTTCATTTTTAAATCCACGTGGTATTGGAGGGGTATTTTATAGATACTCGACAAGCTACCCAGTGGTTATAACCGAATTTCAGACTTTATCTCAATTTGAGAGGGGTTTGGTTTCTTCTGGAACTATACAACTTACCACATTCAAGATTTGCGTTTTTCTCCTTTTGGTAAGTTTTTTGATTAAGATATTTTATTTGTATAAAAAGAAAGAACTTAAAATTAAAAGCATTCCGGTATTCTATTTGCTTTCAAGTATAGCCACAATATATATTGGATTTCGTATTCTGCGCGGGGTCACACTTTTTGCGGTTATATTTCTTATCGTTTTTTCTGATCAAGTAAATTATATTTATTTACTACTTAGGGATAAACTAAAGACTAAATATCGTTTCTTGCCTAAGGCAGCATTTATTTTATTACTTTTGGTTCTTATTTTTATTCCCAATGTCAGATCAAGTATTTCACCTTATTCTGTTTTTGGTTCTGGATTAGTAGATGTAGCAAATGATTCAATAAATTTTTTTAATGATAATAATTTAAAAGGTCCAATTTTTAATGATTCCGATAGTGGTAGCTATCTTATTTATAATTTATATCCTAAATATAAAGTCTTTGCAGACAATAGATTTGGGGACGCATATTCTGTCGAGTACGGAAAAAATACTTATCTACCTGTTTTTAATGATGAGGGCGCTTGGCTTGAGGTTTCAAAAAAATATGATTTTCAGACTATATTTTTATATCAGTACGGCGCAGGCGGTGAAGTAAGAAATTTTATATGGAGAAGATTTCGCGACCCTGCCTGGGTACTAGTATATGTAGATAGATATAATGTTATTTTTGTTAGAAATATCCCAGAGAATAAGGATCTAATAGAAAAATATGGTTTTAACCAAGCCAATGCTCCAGAAAAATTGAAGGATTTAATTAATTCTGACAAATATATAGATCTTGTAACTGCTGCTGATCTTTTGAATCTTGTCGGTCAAAATGATTTTGCGCAAAATGTTTTTTTGGAAGTTGTCTATAAATGGCCAGAAAAGGGTCATATTTGGATGATAATGGGGCAATGGGAAGTTGCAATAGATCAGTACAGAAGTCATATATTAGCAATAATGTACTTGGAAAGAGCCATTTCTCTAGGCTATAGAACATCTGAGGTTTATGCATATCTTGGTATGGCATATAATAAACTTGGTCAAACAGAAAAAGCTATAGAGGCGTTAGAAAAATCTATCAAAATAAATCCAGATCGCAGGGACGCAAAGGATTTGTTGTATCAAATGGCCGGTAGGACAGGTTTGGAATGACATATATAAAATGATAAAATTGTAAAATGACCTTTTTAAGGAATGAAAAATTAATAATTATTGTTCTGTTTTTATTACTAATCTTCTCCTGGTTACATCATTTTAAGGAAACTAAAAGTAGTAAACATTCATGCATTCGAAAGTACAAATATATCAATTTTGATTTGAATTGTGACGAAGATCCTTCAGTTAAAACAAACGAACTAAAAGACTTGGTAAAAAAAACAATTCAATCAAACATTGCTTTTAAAAAGGCAAACAGGGTGTCTGTTTTTTATAGAGATTTGGTGAACAGACAATGGTTTGGTATTAATGAGAATGATAATTTTTCTCCAGCCAGTCTACTAAAGCTACCTCTTGCTATCGCTTATTTTAAACTTCAGGAAGTTGATCAAACTGTATTGAGTAAACAGCTGATGTATAAAGACATTGCAGATCAAGGCAGTGTGGATATTCAAAATATTAAAGTAGATAAGAAATTAGATGGTGACAAGCTGTATCCCATACAAGATCTAATAGAACAAATGTTGCAGTATTCTGACAATAATGCACTAGATATATTAGCTAAGTCAATGAATGAAAATTTTCAAAATAAAGTTTATGTAGATCTAGGTATTTCGTATCCAATCTCAGGTGATATTGCGGATGATTTTGTATCTGTAAAAACTTATGGAGTGATATTAAGGACTTTATACAATTCCTCATACTTAAACCAGAGTTTATCAAATAATGTATTGGAGATAATGTCCGGTTCTAAATTTAAAAGTGGTATAGCGAGTGGGGTTCCGAGCAATATTGTGGTTTCTAATAAGTTTGGTGAAAGAAGAGTTGTAGATGTTGTGAATGGGAAGAGTACCAAAATCGAGTTACATGATTGTGGAATTATTTATGATAAGGATAATCCATATATTCTTTGTGTTATGACTCAAGGTCACAGTTATGAGGAATTAGAGAATGTTATATATGATATATCAAAAGTTATTTATCAAAACCGATAAATTTTATTATGTTTAATAAACTCTCAATTATTATCCCTGCATATAATGAAGAGAGAACAATAAGTGAAATAATATCTCGAATTAAGGCTGTGGACTTGGGTAGTATAGAAAAAGAAATTATTGTAGTTGACAATAATTCAACAGATAGCACTTTTGAGTTGGTAAAGAAAATAGAAAGAGTCAGGGTTTTTATCGAGAAGACTAGAGGAAAAGGAGCTGCGGTTAAAAGAGGATTTAAAGAGGCAACAGGAGAAATACTTATTATTCAAGATGCTGATTTGGAGTATGATCCCCAAGATTATTCCGCCGTAATAAAACCTATTTTAGACGGTAAAACGGAAGTTACGAACGGGGTTCGTAAGGAAAATAAAATGAAAGAGAGTAAATCTCTTGAAATCGGTATTTTTGCGTGGCTTGGAAATTTTGCTATTACATGGACAACTAATATTTTATATTTTAATAATGCTGGAGAGTATGAGGGTTGCTACAAGGCTTTTACGAGTAGGCTTTTGAAATCAATTGAAGTAAAAACTAATGATTTTGATTTTGATAATGAATTAATGTGTAAAATTTTAAAAAAAGGTTATAAAATTGTTGACGTGCCAATTCACTATAATCCTAGAGGGTATGAAGATGGTAAACATATTAGTTGGAAACATGGTTTTAAAATTCTTTGGACTATCTTCAAGTATAGATTTGTAGATTAAAAAAGGGTCGCCACCTCCAGGTGTCGACCCTCTATTTCCTTCTCAGGATTGTTTCGGGTAGTCCCATACCCATTGAATGCTCGTAGATGATTCCTGGAGTTTCAGTGGTATATGGTTGGTTTAGTTTCTGTCTCAGTCTATCCTCAGTTTCTTTCTTGAGGTTAGTGAGATCTTCGAATGTAAGAAAGTCTGTCCAGGTTCGGAATTTATCCATACCAAGAAGATTTCCTTTTCGTCCCTTAAAGTAGACAAAGTCTTGAAGAAAGTCTACTTCTTCGGAGTAGAGTCTGTCACCGTTAACCTGGTATATCCAGACTCCTGGTGTGGTTGGGTGTTCAATCCCGTCATCAAAGTATGGTGAGCCCGGATATACTGTGATGCGTGATATATCAAACGACTCCGGGTGTATCTTGAGGATCCATTCTTCAGTTTCTCGAATGGTTTCCTCACTTTCACCTGGGTGGCCTACTGAGATAAGAGCTTTAACTCTCAGACCTTCACTTTTTGCAATTTCAATACAGTGACTGTTTTGGTCTAGGGTCGCCTGTTTCTTGATATTACGCAAGATTCGGGGTGATCCAGATTCAAAACCGACAAGTATTTCTCGAAAACCAGCTAAGTACATTGCTCTAGCTTGTTCTCTAGTGAAGAGGTTAGCTTTTACGAATCCGCGAAGTCTCCATTCTACTTTGAGTTCATCGCCAAGTCTGGCAATACTCTCCATAAGGTGGATCATTTCACGATTTATATTGACTTCGTCGTCGTAAAGCATTACAGCTCTGTAGCCGTATAACTCATACAAATGACGAAGCTCAGCTACGGTTCTTTCTGTCCCGGTTGCTCTCAGTATTCGAAGAGAAGGGCTGTTTCTCCCAGCACAGAAACCACAGTTGTAAGGACAACCACGTTGGGTGAGCATTGTGGTTGCCTCAACGCCATCGATCGAGTAGTTATAACTCGAAAGGTCTAGAAGTTCTCGAGCGGGAAATGGTATTCCTTCCAGCTCGTACTTTCTAAGCCATAGCGCTGATTTGGGGTCGTCCGCGTCAACAAGTCTCAGTTTTGGATTTTCCAAGACTCTAAGCATTGCAAATTCACCGTCACCGGCTACTTGCGTATCAAAGAGTTGGGAAAGTTCCTTGAAGTGTCTTGCTGACCTTCCGTGTTTACCTTCTCTTAGTTCTTTCTTCCTCGATGAGTTGGTTAAGGTTGCATGAGGTCCACCAAGTACCACCTTGGTTTCTTCTCCACGCATTTCTCGGACAACTTTCAAGAGTTTAACTGCTGGTGGCATCTGGGGACTAGTGGCGGTAATACCGAACACTTTTGTGTCGTTAGCCCGTACATAAGCTCCAAGTGCCTCAGTGTAGTTTTTTACTCCTGATAGATCTACAATATCTACCTCATGAGCGTTTGATTTTAGAACACTTGCCACAGAAAGGATTCCCAGATGTGGGAAGGTCCTCTCTTTTGCCAGAATTATCGACGGTGGAATTACAAGACAAATTCTCATTAAGACCTCCTTTCATGTGCGATTCTGTAACAATAGTACAGTTAAATTTTGGTTTTTTCAATAATACTTTTATTGGTCTCAGTAGTAAAACAGTCTCCCGTTTGATAATATATCTATCATGAAAAACTTTAAAAACATACTTTATTACTTGGTTTTGTTCGGGGTATTTCTTATCCCATTTATACCTTTTATTGTGCCCGCGACTATGTTTTTTCCTTTTATTACCGGAAAGGGTTTTGCTTTTAGGATTCTCACGGAAATAATTTTTGGGCTATATCTAATACTTGCAATTAGCGAAAAAGAATACAGACCAAAAGACTCCTGGATAACTAGGTCGGTTATACTCTTTACCCTAGTGACTTTTATAGCAGATTTACTTGGTCAAAATCCATCCAAAAGTCTCTGGAGTAATTACGAGAGAATGGAAGGTTTTGTTCTTATTGCTCATCTTCTTCTATATTACATAACTGCTTCCTCAATTTTCACTTCAACTAAAGACTGGAAAAGATATTTTGACATCTCTATTTCTGCGAGTGTGCTCATGTCATTCTATGCAGTTTATCAGCTCCTTGGTAAAGCGGTAATAAATCAGGGAGGAACTCGAGTGGATGCGACATTTGGTAATGCAACATATTTTGCTATATATCTTGTCTTTCATATCTTCTTGTCCCTGTATTACCTAATGCACTCATCAAATCAGAAGTGGCAGAAGTACACGTATTTGGGCATAGCTATTCTTGAATCAATAATTCTTTTGTATACAGCTACAAGAGGAGCTATTCTTGGCCTCATAGGTGGTCTAGTGGTTTCTGCACTGTACCTTGTCTGGAAGGATAGGCAGAATGTCGTTTATAGAAAAATATCGTACGGTGTTTTAATAGCCGTTGCGCTACTAGTTATAGGC
>JBAQWP010000100.1:0-2910 GCA_049298975.1 Minisyncoccia bacterium | reverse complement strand
GTTCCTGGGTCATCCTTGACTTGAGACAATAGCTTTTTTATACTCGCGTTCACTTTGTCTTTGTATTGTTTGACTGTTGCAAAATCATTTTTGTTGATTACCTTTAGGTTTGATACCACATAAACCGGACTTAAGGTTTTGGTGTATCTTGGATCAGATGTAACATCGCTAATAATTTGATCTATTTCATTTTGACTTACTTCCCTCCCTCCAGCTTTAAGTGCCAAATATCTTGACATTATCTCTATTGTTAGTTGTGAAGTGAGAGTTGTGTCATCTGTGGTGGTGGAATTAGAGGCTGTTAAGTCGGTGTATTTTTGAGTAGTTTTTACTACAGTACTGTACCAGTCCTGATTATTATCAATGCTAGTAGTTGATACATAGGCAATAACTGCATCAAGATTATTAACTCCAGATTCTGCTGTTTTGGATGGATTATTGGCGCTACTTAAAAGCCAGGCAGAAACTATTCCACCTACACAAACTATCAAGACGGCCAAGATTCTCTTTTTGTCGCCCCCATTCATAATTTAATTGTATCACCATTACAAATTTATGCGAATAAAATTTATTCTTTATTTATAGGACTTAGTTTGTATCCAACAAAATCAAAGTTGGATCTATCCCCCATAATTGACCAAAAAAGATAATCAGGGGTAATTATTTTTGTAAATGGTGTGGGATTATCAATAATTCCTTTATCTAGAAGCAGTTTAAGTATTATGTCCGAACAAGAGACAGTTTTATCTTTTTCGTTATACGGCCCAAATAGGTATGTTTGATCATTCGCAATTCGTTTTAATTCATTTGATATTTCCAATAAGGAGTCCTTATAATTTTTGGGTCTAATTATTACAAAATCATGCAGATCATCATTAAACCAGTCGCTTTCGGACAGAGTACTTAATTCAACTTGGTCGTCTTTGTTTGGGATATATCCACTAGCTTCGAATATTAAGTCATCACCTAGATAAAAAGCGGAATGGGTAAAATATGGATCAAACAACCTATCGAAATCAACTGTTTGCGGAGTTAAATATCGTCTTAGCAATATATCCCCAGGTTTTAGCTTACATTCAGATATTTTTCGGCATTTAATTTCAGTTTCATTTAAGTTACTTATTACATCTTCGTATGAGATTCTAAAAAAACTTTTATATATTTTTTGCCCTTGATACGCGGAAAATAGAAAAAAAATATCGAGAGAGATAACTATAATAACTACGACTATAACTATTTTTTTAAACATCTATCTTAATTTATTATGCAGTTCTAACCACTTTTCTGGACTTAACTCCTCCGCCCTTGCGTTTGGATCTATTTTACAATCACTAAATACATTTTGTACTAAACCTCTATCATAGAATTCACTTAAGTTTGCTAGTAACTTTTTTCTCTTGTGCGCAAAGCCAATTTTTAGAATTTTAAAAAATATACCCTCATTAACATCTTTTAATTTAGAAATGTTGTCGATATGTAATATGGCTGAATCCACGCTTGGTTGGGGCACAAAAACGCCCCTAGAAACTGTTTTTATATACTTTGGTTTTCCAAATATTTTGACAGAAATTGAAAGGATACTTTCCTTACCGTTCTTTGCCACAATTCTTTCCGCCACTTCTTTTTGGACCAAAAGAGTCATGGAGACAGGTTTATTTTTGTTTTCGAGAAAGGTTCTAAGTATTTGACCAGTGATGTAGTAAGGTATATTTGCAATCACCTTATATTCTGCTGGCAAACTAGAAATATCAAACTCTAAAATATCAGCTTCCACAACTTCCAACATTCTATTACTAACATCTCTCTCAAATTTTTCTTGAAGAAAGGAAATGAGCCTTGAATCTTTTTCAACTGCTATTACTTTAAAACCTTTACTCAAAAGTTCCTCAGTCATAACACCCTCGCCAGGGCCAATTTCAAGTACAACATCACCCTTCTCAACTTTTCCTGTTTCTACCATTAAAGATACTACTTGTTTTGATCTGAGAAAATTTTGACCTAAAGATTTTTTTGCTTTCATATTAAAAGTCTATACTATACAAAACCTTTTTACTTTCATCTCCCCAGTTATCTTTTTCGGTGTATTCTTCTGGTACATCAGATAGAAAATCAGATGACGAGTTGATTTCTAAAGATCCAAATATAGTACGAACTCTAGCCCAGGTCAAAAATAGTTTTTTACTTGCGCGCGTCACCGCAACATAAAACAACCTTCTCTCTTCCTCAGCATCCTCGTTAGATCTCTTTTCACTCATTTTTTTATGTGGGAACAAGTCTTGTTCAAGACCAGATATAAAAACACACTCAAATTCTAAGCCTTTTGATGCATGCACTGTCATAAGTCTAACACCTCCACCATCTTTAGCATTGTCCTGGTCCGTAGAAAGTGCCACATCGGTCAGAAATTTTTCTACTCCTTCATCACCTGGATATGAGTCATACTCTACTGCAAAAGAAACAAGTTCCATGATGTTTTCGAGTCTCTCAGTATCATCATCCTGTCCGGTATTGTACATCTCCTCCAGACCAGTTTTCTTTATTATGTATTTTATACTTTCAGACATTTTTTCTTTTCTTAGGACTTTTTCAAATTCATCAAGTAGCTTTCTAAAACCAGCAAGTTTTTGCTGTGTTTTTTCAGGCAAATCATTTTCCTGACCGCTAATTATTTTATCTATTGTTGTTTTTCCTATCCCCCTAGGTGGAAGGTTAACTATTCTTGTAAAATCACTTAAGCCGTCTTTGTTTAAGGAGGCTCTAATATAACTTAAGATATCCTTTGTTTCTTTTCTTTCAAAAAATTTAACTCCCAACATTTGATACGGCAACCCCAAAGAAAGAAATGATTCCTCCAGTACTCGAGATTGAAAGTTTGCTCTAAACAATACAGCTATTTCATCAGGTTTAACC
>JBAQWP010000099.1:0-3846 GCA_049298975.1 Minisyncoccia bacterium | reverse complement strand
ACTTTCATCACAGTATGGGAATATTTCAAGCACGGACTTGGAAAAATTAGACAAAATGATTCCTGAGAAGTTTGTAGCTGAGTATTTTGTAAATGATTTAGATGCCATGTCATCAAGATATGGGATGAAAATAAATAAGATTGATATAAATGTTCCTGCGTCCATTAGTGCTGCAGCTGATGAGAATCAACAAAATACAGGTAGATTTTCAACTATTACTGGCAAGTTTACTTTGTCAGGTAGATATGATCAATTCCTATCTTTTCTTAAAGATCTTGAGTCCAGTTTAAGACTTATAGATGTGGTAAGTGTTAATATAGTAAGTAGTCAAAATCAGTCAAAACCAGGCCAGGAAAGAATAAGTAGCGATATTCTGAATTATTCAGTAGAGATTCATACTTATTCAATAAAATAAATATGGGAACACAAAAAAGACAAAAATTTCTAATTTTCATTCTGTTCATTCTGCTTATTGGTGCTGGAGTTTATTTCTATGATTCTCAAAGAGGAGAGATTATACAAACTGTGACTGATATCGTCACCGAAGGTATACCTGAGCCAGTAGGAGAAGATATTCTTGTATTAGTACAAAGGCTAGATTATACATCTATAGATGATTCTATTTTTACATCAAGTATGTTTACAAATCTAATAGATACATCACTAGTTATTAACACAGAGGAAAAATCAAAACCTAACCCGTTTGCTTCTTTTGTTGCAAACACAATTTCTTCGACAAAGAGATAAAATTTTAGTTATAATAACCTCATGGATATATTAGAGGTACTAGTACTCAATCACACTATTGATAAGAAACAGGCTAAAAGCATTAGAGATGAATCAAATTCATCGGGTCTTACAGTTGAAGAAGTTCTTATAAAAATGGGGGTATCACCTCAACAAATACTTGAGGCCAAGGGAGAATATTTTGATATACCAGTTAAAAGTTTAGAAGGAGTTGAGGAGATACCTCGTAAAATTCTTGATTATATTCCGGAAGAAACAGCCAAGAAATTTCGTCTTTTACCTTTTAATTTTCAAGATGGAGTCTTAGAGGTAGGTATGGTAAATCCAGATGATATTGAGGCTCGAGATGCGCTAAATTTCATTTCATCTAAGCTGGGCATCCCTTTTAAAATATTTGTGATATCTGAAGGGGACTTTTCTGAGGTAATAGATCTATACAAAGGACTAACTAGTGAGGTATCTAAATCGCTAACTGATTTAGATAAAGAATTGAAGCAAATAGAAGAGACTCCAGATGAAAAAAAGGTAGACGAAGACATTGACGCTGATAGTAAGGAGATAAAGGAAGATGCTCCTGTTACAAAAATAGTAGCGACAATTTTGAGATATGCAACAGATGGCAACGCATCAGATATTCACATTGAGCCGTGGCGAGAAAGTGTAAAAGTTCGTTTTAGAGTCGATGGGGTAATGAATACTAGTTTAACTTTGCCTTATAAAGTTCACTTAGCTGTTGTGGCAAGAATAAAAATTTTGTCCAATATGAGGCTTGATGAAAAAAGAAAACCTCAGGACGGTAGATTTACTGCAAGTGTAGAAAATAGAAAAATTGATTTTCGTGTTTCCACATTTCCTACATATTTTGGTGAAAAAGTTGTGATGAGAATATTGGACCAGGAGAAGGGCATAAAGAGTTTGGATGATCTCGGCATGACTAAATCAAACTTGGATATTGTTAAAAGAGCAATCTCCAGACCTTATGGGTTAATACTTATTTCTGGTCCAACTGGTTCGGGAAAAACTACCACTCTTTATGCTATGTTAAATGAGGTTGATAAAGAACATTTAAACGTTCTCTCTCTTGAAGATCCAATCGAATATAATATTGATGGTCTTTCTCAATCTCAAGTTCAGCCTGATATAGGATATACCTTTGCATCAGGACTAAGGACCACTCTTAGACAAGACCCTGACGTAATTATGGTGGGGGAGATCCGAGACAAGGAAACTGCCCAACTTGCTATTCAAGCAGCACTTACTGGTCACCTTGTTTTATCCACTATTCACACCAACAATGCAGTGGGTGTAGTGCCAAGGTTAATTGATATGGGTATTGATCCGTATCTAATTGCGCCTACTCTTATTTTGACTATGGCTCAAAGACTGACATTACAACTTTGCCCTGGTGCTGGGGTAGAAACACCAATTGAGGGAAGCTTGAAACTCATGATAGATAAACAATTTTCTGATTTACCTCAGTCATTTATTGATCAAATTGATTTTACGAACAAGGTATACAAGACAGGATCAACTTCTGACTGTCCAAATGGTACAAGGGGTAGAGTAGCAGTTATGGAAATGTTGGAAATGGATAAGGATCTTGAATCAATTATATTGAAAAACCCAACTGATGCCGAAATTAGAAAAATTGCGAGAGCAAAGGGTATGACTACTATGAAGGAGGATGCAATACTAAAGTCTATGCATCAAGTTGTTCCATTTGAAGAGGTCAATATGCTATAATTTCAATTAAAGTTATGTCTGATAAAAAAATGAAAGTATTGTTAGTTGATGACGATAAGTTTCTTCTCGACATGTATTCATTGAAGTTTAAAAAGTCGGGAATAGATATTGAAACATGCTCTTCAAGTAGTAAAGCATTTGAAACAATACAAGCCTCGGATGATTTTGATGTGATTCTTTTAGATATTATCATGCCAGGTATGGACGGACTCGAGTTGTTAAAAAAAATTAGAGATGAAAAACTAGCCCAAAAATCAAAAGTAGTAATGTTAACCAACCAAGCGGATGACTATGAGAAAGCTAAGGCACTTGGAATAGATGGTTATATTATCAAAGCAACCACAATTCCATCTGAAGTTGTTGAGCAGGCGGTTTCAATATATAAAAAATAAAGTAATGTCATCAGACTATAAAAAAGAGTTTGAAAATCTAGTAGACGCTGTTATAAAAGAAGATGCTTCAGATCTGCATCTCTCTGAGGGGAGACAGCCAATACTTAGAGTATCTGGTTTTCTGGTTCCTCTAGCTAGTTTACCAGTAGTTAGCAGACAAGACATGAAGGCGATCTTTGATATTGTTTTTGATGCACAAAAAAAAGAGATATTTCTCGAGAAAAAGCAGGTTGATTTTGCGTATGACCATGGCAACTCTAGGTTTAGAGGCAACGCTTTTTTTGCTATGGGTAAAATGAGTTTAGCCCTTAGGCTTATTCCAAAGAGAATAAGATCATATGATGAGCTAGCTTTACCGTCTATACTTGATAGTTTTACAAATAAACAGCAAGGGTTCTTTCTTGTGGTAGGTCCAACTGGTCATGGCAAGTCAACTACTCTTGCTTCTATGATTGATAGAATAAACGAACAGAGATTGGAGCATATTGTTACTATTGAAGACCCAGTAGAATATGTTTTTGAGTCAAAAAAATCAATTATAGATCAGAGAGAAGTTACTCAGGACACTCCAGATTTTCACACTGCTCTCCAGGGTATGTTTAGGCAAGATATCGATGTGGTTATGATAGGTGAAATGAGAGGCCCTGAGGACATTTCAGCAGCAGTAACTGCAGCGGAAACAGGGCATTTGGTTTTTTCTACTTTACACACAAATACTGCTGCACAAACTATTGATCGTATAATCGACTCCTTTGACAAAGTTCAGCAGGAGCAAATTAGCTATCAGTTGGCATCGAGTTTGATAGGGATTCTTTCCCAAAGACTTATTCCGAGAGTCTCTGGGGGTTTGATTCCAGCTTGTGAGCTTCTTATTAACAACAGCGCGGTATCAAACTTGATCCGAGACAAAAGAATATACGAAATAAATTCTATAATCGAAACTTCCGGTGAGTCAGGTATGATC
>JBAQWP010000098.1:0-10244 GCA_049298975.1 Minisyncoccia bacterium | reverse complement strand
AGTCAAGGATGACCCAGGAACAATCATAGAAAAGGGCCTGAAAACTGGAAGTGAAAAAGAATTTGCTAAACTAGATCCACTTATAAAAGCAAACAAGGTGATAATTGTTGAACTACTTGATACAGTGGTGCCAAAAAATGCAATAGCTGTGCATTTGAAACTTATCAATGCTTTGAGTAACACCCTAACTGACCTTGAAGCAATAAGAGTTTTCTTGGTGGATCCGCTTAGAAGTTATCCAGCTGTGGCACAGTTTAACAAACATATAAAAGATTCGATCACAGCAATAAATGAAATGGCGAATTATAAACCAAAGTAGTGTTGATATTGTAATGTAATATTGATAATAATTTTGATACTATATGGCTATAACACAAATAAAATGATCATCTCAAAAATATTAAACAAGTCTAGGAGGTTTATTTCGATTCTATTTATTACTTTATCCATTTTTACCTTAACTCCCCAAGTCACCTCTGCGGGAAGTATTGCGCTCGCTATAAAGGAATATGGTCTTGATACTGCTGCTTATTACATGGTCAACAGCATGATAAAAAAGATATCTGCTTCAACTTTAAACTGGATAAACTCAGGGTTTAAAGGCAGTCCGGCATTTGTACAAGACCCAGGTAAATTTTTTCTAAACGCGGGGGACCAATATGCTTCATACTTTCTGAGTAAAAATTTAAACCAATTGTGTTCACCTTTCCGTGCAGAAATAAGACTTGCCCTTGTAAAAAGCTATATTGAACAGGACTCAGACAATTTTTCCTGTAGCTTAAGTATCCTAAGAAATAACTATGATGAATTTATGGCTGATTTCAGCCAGGGTGGCTGGGATGGCTGGTTTGAATTAACTCAAAACGACAACGCCAACCCCTATGGTCAGTATTTGAATGCAAAAAACAGAATCGATATAAATGTGGGAGCAGAAAAGGCAAAGTATCAAAACCAACTTAACTATGGTATGGGATTCTTATCATTTGAAAGATGTAAACCTGGAACTGAAATATCTCAGGGTGTTGAAGAGCCACATTGTAACCCAGATGAGAAAGAAACTGTAACCCCAGGAAGTGTCATCCAAAATACTCTTAATGACACAATAACTTCTGGAAATGACCGTATTCAAGTTGCTGATGAAATAAATGAAATGATTGTAGGACTTCTTAATCAATTAACCAGTAAAATCCTTGGTGGTGTTGGTGGTTTGTTTGGATCAAGCCAAAGCTCTGGGGGAACACCAGCATTTACTTCCAGTCTAGCTGAGGAAATAGATAGTGGTTTTACCAATTCTAGTGAAGTTACCTGTTCAACAGATGCAGAAGGCGCAACTACATGTATTGTTGATGATATTCCTCCTTGTCCTGCTGATAAAGGTTACCCTTGTGGTGGAGATGATGGAGGAGGTGGTGGAGGTGGAGGAGGTGGTGGAGGCCAATGTGGTGCCGGTCCACATGCTGATGTAGCCTACGTATTCCAACAAGCAAAAGATGAGTTAGTTGCTGGAGGAATGATTTTGGATCCAAACGGGGTAACTTTAGAAGAACGACAAAGATTCGAATGTAACAGATTACAAATAGTCGAGCTTGGAATAAGTAGGCTGGGCGACGGGTCTGGCACCACAGCAGGCACTGCATGTAATGGACTTTCAGCTGACGTAATTTCTTATCCAGACGGTTGGGCCTATGACGTGCTATCTGGGGATGCGGCTGACGGAACAGGACCTCTATGGACTGCGGTTGGTTGTCCTGCTGGTGGAGGTGGTGGTGGAGGTGGTGTAGCTGGTTGTGGTGCTATACCAGGCTCAACTGCAATGTACAGAGGAGCTGTACTCACTGCAGAAAGTGCTCTTTTCGTTGCTGATCCAGCTCTTGGAAACCTTATAAACAGTTATGGCGACTCAGTTATCATGGTAAATAGAATAATTTCCCAACTGAATACAATGGGCTACCAGGCATCTCATGCGCTAAACGGAAATAGTGTTCCTCATCCTGAGAACTACGTAATGGTCTGGAGAACTGGAGACCCAGCTGGGGAGAGATATGAAGTTGTTAATCATGCAGGGGATAATGATATGACTCTTAGAGTTGCCGCTCAGGCAGAGTACAGTGGAGATATAGCATTTAGTTGTTCTGTAAACCTCTAGTTGTTCTGTACAATAATAGTTTTTCATGTTATTGTTTGATTAACTCGAGATAATCCTTCGGGGGGAGGAAAATAAATGAGAAAAAATAGTAACAAAACGTTCATATGTGCACTTATACTGATCGGGGTTTTTTTCCCTAATGTTACTGAAGCCTTGTGGGGCTTCCCAAGCATGACCGACCTTACGGCAGTTATTGTTGTTGGTATATTAAAACTACTTAGCTGGATAACTGGAGTAGGAGGTATGATACTTAACTATGCTATCAAGTATACGATTGTAGACTTTAAGCTTAATACTCAGAACATAACCGGTATAAACGTAGCATGGAAACTCATAAAGGATATTATGAATATCTTCTTTATATTCATACTTATATATGAAGGTATAAAACTCATCCTAAGCCAAACTGACACAGCCAGAATACAAAAAGTAATTGTGGGTATAGTCATGGGTGCTCTCCTTATAAACTTTAGTTTATTCTTTACTAAAGTAATGATAGATGCTTCAAATGTAGTGACTATAGGAATATACAGCTCGATTGTAGGAAGTACGAACGTTAACAGTAATGCCTATGGCCTCACTAATCCTATAATGCAAAGTTTGGGGATACAGGATTTATACAAAACTGATGCTCCTGAGGCCCCAATTAAAACTTTTGGAAATCAACTAGTTTTTCTAATAGGAGCTGGGACACTACTTATAGTAGCTGGTTTTGTTTTTTTTGCAGTTTCTATTATTTTTATTGTCAGATTTATTGTCCTACTCATACTCATGATGCTCTCACCTGTGGCCTACATGGGTATGGCGTTACCATTTATGCAAGAACATGCTAAAAAGTGGTGGAATACTTTCAACTCCCAACTCCTCTTTGCTCCAATATACATGCTTATGACCTGGATCGCTCTGACTCTAATTGCAACTCCTGGTTTTGTTAGTGGCCCAGCAGGAAAAGGTGGTTGGAATGGCCTAGTTGGTGTAAGTGCTGCCCCGTCCGTGGATAGTGTGGGTTTATTATTTAACTATGTAGTTATCTTAGGGTTCTTAATAGCCTCACTCGTAATAGCAAAAGATGTTTCAAGTAAGGGTTCTAGCTATGTTGGTAAAATGACCAAAGATCTAACTGGTTTTGCGAGTACTGCAGTCCTGGGTGGTAGTGCTTGGGCAGGAAGAAAAACAGTAGGTAACATTGGTAAAATGGCCTCTGAAAGTGCTTGGCTACAAGAACAGGCAAATAAAAACAGGTCTGGTGTTTTCGGTAGGTTGGGGGGTTATTCTGCAAGTATTGGTCTTTATGGAGCTAAAACTGCAAGGGATGCAACTTATGACGTAAGAAATGCAAGTGTGCCTACCGCTATGGCTGGAGATTTACTTAGAGGAACAATTAATGAAGCTGGTAAGATAGCATCTGAGAATCAAGCTTTGCAAAATGCAGCATCAAAACAAAGGACTGGTTTTTTTGGTAAATCAGCTGGATTGGCAGCAAAAGGAGTTATGGGTGCAGCAACTTCTGCTAAAAATGCTGAATTTTCAATCCCAAGCATCCCAGTTGGGGCACCTATTTCTGACACAACTGGATTTGGAAGAGGTGGTACAAAAAATGTTGTTGATGAGAGAAAAGAAAGTGACAAAGCTAGAAAGGAAAGAGAGGTAAAAAATAAGACAGAGTATGATGCAGCTCTTGCCAAAAAAGCTATTCTGGATGGTGCCAATGTTAACGCCACAACAGGCCCTGGCGGTCAGGTAGAAAAATTGGAGCAAACTCTTGGTAAAATGTCAGATAAACAGACAGAAACCATGGTAACAAGCAACCAACAACTTCTTGATAGTCAGAACTTTGCTAACGCTCTTAGTGTTAAACAACTTGAGTTTCTCATGAAAAGCGACAGTCTTTCAGATTCAGATAAAAGTAGGTTAAAGAAGTCTAGGTTCCATGAGATAGATGACGCTATGAGCGATCTAAACAGATTAAGAGGCGTTACTAATCCAACAGCTGCAGATCAAGCTACTATCGATAATGCTAAGAAAGTTATCGAGAAGGAACTTAGAACAAACATGACTGCTTCCGAGATCGGCATGCTTGATCCAAGTCATCTAGAGAAGACAGAGTTTGTTGATGCACTCAAGTCGGAACAAATAAAAACAATTCTTGAGAGTTCTAGTTACACTACTTCTCAAAAAACTCAGGTAAAAAAGAATAGATTTAGAGAAATAGAGAATACCGATAACCAGCAAGCCTTGGCTGTGCCTGTTGCCAATAGAGCCACAGCTCCGGCAATAAATGGGGTCAGTGTCAATGCTAGAGTTGATAATATTTCAAATTCCATTAAAAGAATTTCTGAATTCGAAGCTGGAATGCTGGATGATAGAGTGTTAAGCAATCCACAAATTGTTTCTGAATTTAGGCCTGCTATTGTAGACGCTATTCTAAAAAGCGATATGTACAACACAACACAAAAAGATAGCTTCAGAAATGCAAGAAAGGCGGATCTTACTGCAGCATTCAGTAGTAATAATGTACCAGCAGCAAGTATAGCTCTACGAAAGCTGACCCCTGGTGAAATAGCTAAGCTTCCTTTTGATGCTAATGGCCTAAAGCATCCTGTGATGCTACAGTGCTACACAAAAAATATTATCAAGTCAATTGCCACTTCACTAACTCCATCACAAATACCTGAACTAAGAGCAGAAATAATTGCGTCAAATCCTACTGTAAATAATGTTAAGGCAGAAATTGTTAAATGGTTGGAATCCCCAGATGGAGTTGCTAGCTTCTAAAACATGATTTTTACTAAAGAACAAATTAGAGAGGCCTACCAGAAACTCGATTCGAGTACTGTAAATTTTATAAGTGACTACGAAGTCATTGATGAAATAGACGAAATACTCGGTCAAGTCGGATTAAGTGAATTAGTATTTGATCTAGCCAACAGTCAGATACTTTATGCTGTATATAATCTTCAAACCCTTGATGAGGCTATTTCATACATTGCTGATATTTCTGGAAAAAGTGCTGATGAGCTTACAATTTTGCACAACAACCTTCAGAGGGAAATATTCGATAAAATTCCATCTGTTACTGAGAACGAGGAAGTCTTATCAGTAGGAAGTCAGGTAACTGATTGGAAAATAAGGGTGGGAGAGATTGCAGAAAAATATGAGCTTGGAGAATTTCAGAAGGATGGACTAATTTCAATCTGCTCGCTAATAATAGATTCACAACAAAACAAAGACGCCTCGCTTTCAAGCCTTGATAAAAAACTTGGCGTATCTCAGATAGTGGCTGATCAAATAATAGAAGAACTGGGCAAGAGAGTCTTTTCCTCATTTGAGAAAAACAGAGAAATAGTATCCAGAAGCTCTGATAAAAAAATATTGCAAAACACTACTCTTGAAAAAACTTCACCATTAAGTGACCAAGAAGCAGAACCGATGGAGTTTATTCCGGCAAATCTACCGGTATCTGAAGAAGATCGAGAATTAATTAAAGAGAAAGTGGGTATTCCTAAATATATTCCAACAAAAGCTGAGGTTATAAAAGAGGAGTTTGATAGAAAAAATGAAGATTTAAAAATAGATACTGCCTCCCAAATGCAAGGTAGTTATGAAGATAAGCCAAGTGACAATACAGGTTTTGCAAACAATCCTGCGTTAAACTCTAGGATAACCTACAAGCAAGCGACTGGTAGTATAACTCAAGCACCAAAAGGAGAGCCGGTACAAAGGCCGTCTTCTATTCCGAGGATAAATCTAAATGATGAAATCGCATCAGAAGTCCAGCCCCTAACACAACCTATGGCACAACCCATAGTACAGCCTTTAGCTCAACCCACAGCGCAACTAGAACCCATAAGGAATATAATTGATACCAGACTAAATAATCCAGTTGTGGCTCAAGACTCTGAAATAAATCTTCCTGAAAAACAAAACCCTATTGTAAAATCTTACATTGCTGATCCATACAGAGAACCAATTGAGTAAGTTTGTGGTATGGCACATGGTCTATAAACGTGTAACAAATAAAAAAATTTGTTATAGTTTAATCTGTTAGAAATAATAACTCTTACTATGCGCTATCAAGTTCCACAATTTATCGAGATCGAGGATAAGGTAATTGGCCCTTTTACTATAAAACAGTTCGTTTATGTAGTAGGTGGGGCTGGTCTATCTTTTATTATTTACACTTTCTTACCTTTATACATCGCTTTTGTACTAATCGCTGGAGTAGAAGCTCTTTCTCTTTCCTTGGCTTTCTACAAAATAAACAACAAGCCATTTATCGATTTTCTGGAATCAGCTTTTAAGTTTTATACAAAACCTAATTTGTATATTTGGAAAAAAGAAGATAAACCGATTCAACAATCAGAAAGCATTGGACAAAGAGCACAAATAACAGTTCCAAAACTCTCTGATAGCAAACTTAAAGACCTTAGTTGGTCTTTAGGAGTAAAGGAAAACATAAATCCAGTTACTGAAAAGGATGTTACTCAAAATTAGTTGTAATAATTTTTGAAATTAGTATTAAGCTGATATAATGAACTCATGGCCACCGTCGAATCAAAAGCTGCGCAAGATTTTGTCCCATTACAGGAAGTCAAGGATGGGGTGATGATCCTTAAAGACGGAACTATGAGGGCAATTATCCTTACCACTTCTCTTAACTTTAGCTTAAAATCAAACGATGAGAGAAATGCTATCATTTTGCAATTTCAAGATTTCTTAAACTCCCTAGATTTTGGAATAGAAATTTCCATAAACTCCAGAAGATTGGATATCAGACCCTACTTAGCTCTATTGGAAGACAGATATAAGGACCAAATAAACGATCTAATGAAAATCCAAACCAGAGAATATATAGATTTCATAAAGAAATTTACCGAGACTACAAGTATAATGACAAAAAGCTTCTTTGTCGTGGTTCCGTATGACCCAGCTATAGTTTCAATCAAGGGTGGTATGGCAAGCAGACTCTTCCAAAAAAGGTCGTTTAGTGCAGAGCAAGCAGAAAAAAGTATGAATTTTGAAGAAAACCGCGCTCAACTAGAACAAAGATTATCTGTGGTAGAACAAGGACTCTCAAGATGTGGCATTAAAACAGTTAGACTGGGAACTGAAGAAATAATAGAGTTGTTCTACAAAGCGTTTAATCCAGGTGACACTGAAAAACCAATTCAATTAAGATAAATATATGGGAATATTTGATTTTATAAAAACAAAAAAAGAACCGGAGTATATATCAACGGTTTTGCCACAGCAAATATACGATTCTGGCTCACTTGAGCTGAAGGATGTTATCGCACCATCCGCACTTAAAGTTAGCCCAAAGTCAGTTAACCTTGGCGAAAAGGTGGTTAGGTCATTTTTTGTGATTTCTTATCCAAGATACTTAACTGAAGATTGGTTTTCACCCATTATTAACCTAGACAAGGTTTTTGATATAAGTATTTTTATCGAACCAATTGAAACATCTCAAGTATTGAGGACTTTTCAGAAAAAAGTAGCTGAAGTCCAAAGTCAGATAAACCAAAGAGAGGCCAAGGGTCTAGTTCGTAACCCAATGCTCGATACTGCTTATCAAGACCTGGAGAACTTGCGTGACCAACTCCAACAAGCCCAGGAGAAGTTGTTTGATGTTGGCTTATATATTTCCTTATACGCTGATTCAGACGGTGAGCTTGATAAGGTGGAATCTGAAATAAAGTCTATACTTGAAGCAAAACTTGTTTATCTTAAGCCAGCTCTTTTCCAACAAGAACAGGGTTTTAAAACAACAATCCCTATTGGAAAAGATGAATTAAAGGTTTACAGCAAACTAAATTCATCGCCATTATCATCACTTTTTCCATTTGTATCTTTTGACCTTACATCTGATAAGGGAATATTGTACGGCATAAATCGACACAACTCTTCACTGGTTCTTTTTGATAGATTTTCTTTGGAAAATTACAACTCAATTACTTTTGCTAAATCTGGTGCAGGTAAATCCTATGCAACAAAACTTGAAATTCTTAGAACACTTATGTTCGATACTGACGTGCTAGTAATTGACCCAGAAAGAGAGTACGAGTTTCTGGCAGAGGCAGTAGGAGGGAGGTATTTTAATATTTCTCTAAACTCGGAACACCACATAAACCCCTTCGAATTACCGGCTCCAGCAGAAGATGAATCATTTGCAAATGTGCTTAGATCAAACATTATAAACCTGGTTGGGCTTTTTAGAATTATGCTTGGAGGTCTTAGCCCAGAAGAAGACGCCATTATCGATAGAGCGATTACAGAAACTTACGCCCTGAAAGATATTACTGCAGACACTAACTTTGAAAATGTGGAGCCACCTCTCATGTCAGATTTTGAATTGGTGCTATCTGGAATGGAAGGAGGTGACTCTCTAGCGCAAAGGCTAACTAAATACACCAGAGGAACATGGGCTGGTTTTATAAACAAACCATCCAACATAGACATAAACAAAAAGTTTGTGGTTTTCTCTCTAAGAGATATGGAAGATGAGCTTAAGCCAATCGCTATGTATATTGTTACCCACTATATTTGGAATGTTATTAGAAAAAAGCTAAAGAAAAGACTTTTGGTTATAGACGAGGCTTGGTGGCTTATGAAATCAGACGATACCGCATCATTCCTTCTGTCTTTGGCGAAAAGAGGTAGAAAGTATTTTTTGGGTCTAGCGACTATAACCCAAGACGTGGACGACTTCATGAAATCCCCGTATGGACTACCTATAGTGACTAACTCATCCATTCAAGTACTTTTGAAACAATCAACAACTGCTATCGACAGACTTCAGCAGGTTTTCAACTTAACTGATGAAGAGAAATATCTTCTTTTAGAGTCTGATGTTGGGGAGGGAATATTCTTTGCAGGACTAAAACATGTCGCTATAAAAATAATCGCTTCTTATACGGAAGACCAGATAATCACCTCTGACCCATCTCAAATACTTGCTATAAAAGCGTCAAAAGCTGAATTAGAACACAATTCGTAGTAGAATAGGTGAATGAACGAATCATCCAAAATAAGTAACGTCGAATGGGGCCTTGTTATAGGAGCCTTGCTTATGGTTGATGTTTTCCAAATAATCCTAAACTTGGCGGGTGGTTTGGGTACAATTTTAAACAGATTCATCGATATATACGTCGGACTTAGCCTAGGCTTCTACCTACAATGGCGAGGAATATCTATGGTTAACCCAAAAAGATTGGCGGGTTTACTGGGAACCTTTGCTTTAGAAATGATCCCTGTTGTTGACTCTTTGCCTTTGTGGTGTCTGGATGGAATACTTAATATGGTCATGTCAAAGTCGGATAAAATTATCTCCAAGCTACCAGGGGGACAAACTGTCCAAGAGATAGCTGGTCAGATGTCTTCTGGGGGAGGTTCTGGAAGCCTAAACAAGCAAATTCAGGCTGGAACTGAGCAAGTAAGAAATCTCAACCAAGACATCCAAAACAGAGAGAGATAAACTTACATGAATTTATAATAATATGATATAATTATTCTTGATGAGAAAATATATAGCAATTATATTTCTATTTTGTTTGCCAATTATTTCACTGGCGCAGATTCCTGGATTAGACTTGAACGAATCCGATATTATTATGGAAATAGTGCCTGAAAGTCCAGGATCGTACCAAAAAGTTTTTGTTCGTTTAAATAGTTATATCACTGACATAAACTCTGCAAATATATCCTGGACACTAAATGGCCAGATCAAAGCTTCTGGTCTAGGAATAAAAACGTTTGATTTTATGACTGGGAGTCTAAACTCCGAATCAAACTTGATTGTAACCATCCAAACAAGAGAGGGTTTTGTTTTAACCAAAACAGCCAAGATAAGGCCTTTGGATGTGGATTTGCTCTGGCAGGCAGACAGTTATGTACCGCCTTTTTATAAAGGAAAGGCTATGTTTAGCCATGAAAACCAAATTACTTTCGTTGCCATACCTCACATCCTAAACTCGGCCGGGCAAGAGGTAAATCCAAAAAACCTAATATACAAATGGACCAAAGACAGTATAGTTATGGATAGTCAGTCAGGCTATGGCAAAAACACAGTTACAATCACAGGAGCGCTTATCTCAAGACC
>JBAQWP010000097.1:0-5228 GCA_049298975.1 Minisyncoccia bacterium | reverse complement strand
CACATAGGTCATAACGTAACCGTTTGGAGTACGAGACACAGAAAACCTGTCACATTTTTTTATATTTTCTATTCGGTTTCCAAGATTTTTTATAGAAACTTTTTTGGGGTCTTCTACAAAATCAATTCCATCGTCACTATTTATTAGCGAAATAGAGCTAGTCGTTTTCTTATCAACCCGAACGAACATACAAACCTCGCTTTCTCTAGTCACCACGGCTAGAGGCACATTTTCTAGTTTTTTAATTTTTATTTTGCGAGGCTTCATATACTATTTAAACACGACCATACTTGTCCTCTATCCTCACAATATCATTTTCATCAAACTCCCCTTTTGATATTTCAAGGACAAGCACATCATCAACAGGAGCATTTATGCGGTGATCCATGCCGGCTTTTATTAAAAACTCTTCTCCATCCTTTGGGTAGTATTTTTTATCATCGATGGTTATTTCAGTTTGACCTTTTAGTATTTTCCAAAACTCATCTCTATGCGAATGATATTGTAAAGAAAACTCTTCACCTTTATTTACACACAAAATCTTTACAGTAGAAACTTCATTATTCGTATAACGAGTAAACGACCCCCATGGTCTTTTGGTGGTTTCGGGATTCATAACTATATTTTAGCATTATAAAAGAAGTAAAAACAAAGAGTTATCTACATATATCGACTCAAGAATTCAATAGTATGATTTGGGCCAAATTGTTGGATAAAATCCACTCCGGTACTTTTCACCGTTTCGTCATTACCACCCCTATAAAGTGCATCTCCAACATAAATAATATCCTCATCATCAACTTTTAATAACTCTTTTATCTTTCCTATGGCATATGCCTTATCTAAGCCCTTTCGTGTAATATCTATTGAGGATACCCCTCCAATTCTTGCATCAAACTCAGGTATTTTCTTATTTAGTATTTCTAAAATTTTTCGACGTTTAGTCTGTTCTGGATCCCAAGTCTGTTTTATAGATAAAGGAGCATTTTGGCCCTTACCAGAAAAAGTAATTTGAGTCCCCCTATCTTCAATCGTCTCACCATAAGAACCAGATAAATCCAAACCAACCTCTGAAATAGCGTTATTTAGTGCAGATATTATTTTTTTTCTCTCCGGTATAGATAGTTTTTCTTCATATAACTCACTCCACACCTTATTTTTTTCATCATACACATAACAAGCACTGCCATTGGTTGGAAAAAGTGAAAGATTCTTCAATGTTTTTGGACCAACTTTTAAGTTAGAAAGAAACTGCTTCTCAAATTGAACAAAAGACCCTCCGGAAACAATAGCCATGTAGTATCTTTCTAAAACATGCCCAATCACCTCAGCCATATCACTTGATATTGGTGATTTGGATGGTGCCAACGTCCCATCCAAGTCACATACTATTACTTTTTTCGGAATCATTTGTTTATGTTAGTATTATTCTATCATAAAAGGTAGAGGTATTTCCTCAGTAACACTATGAAAAGTATATATAAATTCTTCGATAAATTAGAGGACAAAACTAGGGCAAAGCTGTCCAGAATGCCAATTATTTACGCCCTGATTGGTGCTATTGGAGTAGTATTATTTTGGAGAGGAGTTTGGCACTTAGCAGACGAACTCAATGTAGGTTCTCTAGTTTCTGTAATAATAGGAACCACGATACTGCTTGTAACTGGTGCATTTGTATCTACTTTTATTGGAAGTAGACTAATTATTTCTGGGCTAAGCGGAGAAAAGAAACTCACTGAGAAAGCGAAAGAAGAAATAAAAAATGAGGAGGATGAGATAGAATCAATCAAAAAAACTCTTGAGAAAATAGAGAAGGAAATTGATGAAATATCTTCAAAAGTAAACTAGGTTAGATAGTCCTATAGATATAAAGAAACTAGATAGACTGTGCGAGAACTCCAATAATTAATATTCCAATAAAATTAAATATAAAAGAAATTGGAATAAAGTGTTTAGTTTTCATCTTTGAAAGTCCCAAAAGACTGACTCCTAGTTCATCAGGAAATGGTGATGCTAAAATAAGTCCACCAATAAGGAAAGTTAGCCATCTAAAGTATTTTAGATGAAAAGTTACATGTTTAACTCTTTTCCACCACTTCTCATGCTTCATAGTATCAACAAAGTGATCCGCTAATTTATCTCGGACAAATCTAAAAATAACCAAATCCCCCAACATTGCACCAAGTGCTCCAAGTAATGCAGTCAACAAAACCGAACCATCTTTTGCTATCTCTCCCAAAGTTACAATTGCTGGTGCAGTAGTAAATGCAGTTGTAAAAAATATTCCTGCTATAAAACTTCCTATTATCTTGAAACTTTTTGCAGAGTAAATAAGACCACTAAGCAGTTCGGTTTTAACCATTATAAAAGCCACGATTATACTCAGAAAAACTAACGAAAGATCCTGGATTAACTTAGTATTATTCTTCTTAATCATTTTTAGACTTCACTCATGAGATTACCTCTCAAAGTTTTACTGCTATAGTAAATTGAAAAGATGGTAATTATAGACAAAACTAGATTTGCTAAAAAGAAAGTATCTACTTGATACTTACTGTATGTAATTAAAGCTTCAGTGCCAAAGATGAGAAAGGCAAAAAGTGAAGCGATAAAGTCTAAAACAATAATAGATCTTAACTTAGGATTTGTTAAACCAGCTAACATCGCCAAAACCATCACTCCCAACACAGTATAATGCTCCTTAAAAGGAATTCTGTCTTTGAAGAAGGGGGCCATTATGATAATTATTATTGCGGCAGAAATAAAAAGTGTTCTTACTTTATCTCCATAATAATGCATCGATTCAAGCTCTTTATTTGCGGTGCGGTTTCTAATATTTTCTATCTTTTTTTCTAGATTCATAGGAATTATTAGACTAAATTATTTTAATTAATTCATCACTAATTGTCTCGCTATGCTTTCGACTATCCAAATTCATAAAATACATCTCATCAGGAACTATTTTAAACACAACCTTGTAACTCTCCCTAAGACCCACTAACTCATCAATTGGCCTTTTTATTATTCCAAGAAGGTTTTGTTTACCTGTGAGTAGGCCCACAATTCTTTCTCTCTCTCCCTCGTTTACAACCATTTCAATCCTACCATGTCCTTGAACCGAAATATGCTCCGGCCCAACACCAACCACAAAGGCGACTCTCGAGTTTAGGGACGCGTCAATATATTTTTCTGTCTTTCGTTTTGTAGCAAAATAAAAGTTAAGATCATCATCGGAAACAAAGTAGACTGGGGAGACTTTAGGGTTGTCCTTATACGAAGTAGCAACAACAATAACAGAATTTTCCTTGAGAAATCGGACGACATCGTCTCTTATCTTTTTCTCATCCATGACTCAATAATACACTAAGATAAGATATTATGCTACTCGTTATCTCTTGACAGATCTTGACTAACTTCGAGTGATATATTTGCTTCCTTTATTCTTCTGCGAGAATTAACTAGGTTGAGACGAGCGCTTTCCATCTCACCAGAGAGATTGTCACTTTCTGCATTTTGTAGAGATCTTTCCGCATCTCTCATTGAGTCCTCAGCGTCCTGTAAAATTTTGTTATTTACTTTTCTTGATTTTTTTATTTTCTCTATCTTCTCCTTTGTTCGACTTATTGTTTTCTTGGTATCTAACTTTTTCTCAATAAACTTACCCTGATCTGCCTGTTCAGTGGTTGTTGGAGACTCGAAGGTGGCTAGAGCTGGCTCTGAAGCAGTCATCGCCATTGAGAATAACTCTGGCTGATCCGTCTCCTCCTTTGCAAGTTTGGATAGCTGTCTAGATGAATTTTTTGATAATGAATTCTTAATTTTTTTAATATTGCTATTCCCCGCATTAGATGAAGATATGCTGTCCAAAATTCTGGAGTGAGCATTTATTCTGGCTTCATAGTCAAGTTCTACTTCTGAATTATCTGTTGTAGTACTAACATTTAGCACACCAACTATCTGACTAAAATTATCTGTATGAGAGTTAATTCTACTTTCAAGCTCAGTAGATAGTGAGTCAGAGAGTTTCCCTTGAACTTCAAGTATCTCAGCCTCTCGCAATCGAGCATCTATATTTTCTACCTCCAAATTAGCTCTAGAAATCTGATCCAAAGCAACCGCATACTTCAAAGGCTCAATAACAGAGACTTTTAGTGAGTATAGTGCCTCACCTGGTAGAGATTTTTGTGCGCCGGAAAAAACATTAACTCCTGAGAGAAGGATGATAAAACATGCTGCAAGAGCATAAGTTCTTGCATGAAGAAAACTAAATTTTGTGTACCAAACAGAAACAACAGGCTTTTTGTATGAGCTTGTTTCTATATAAAATTCCAAATTTGACTTAACACTTTGTTTTTCAGTGTCAGTCATAATAACCCTTTGAATATCTTCTATTCCTTTTTTAAAATCTATTTTATTCATCTTTGTCTATATCTATTCCTGTTATCTCTCTCAACTTATCTAACGCACGATTCAGTCGAACTGAGACAACATTTGCTGAAACCTGAAGCACCTCTGCTATTTCGATTGGCCTCATGCCTTCTACAAATCTCAAATAAACAACCTGCCTATCCTGGGAGGCAAGCTCATCAATCTTCTCGAGAACAAACCTGCCCTCGGCCGAAATCTTTGGATCATTCTTATCATCCATGATCACTATAGATGCGTCTCCAGTCTCTTCCAAGATGCTATCCAATGAAACCGACTTTTTCTTCCTATAATAGTCAATGATCAAATTGCGAGATATTGTAAACAGAAACGCTCGATCATTATTTACTTCTTTATCGCTTACGAGCGTATCCCAATATCTCATAAAGATCTCCTGGACAAGATCTGTACAAACTTCCCTATTTGAAACCCTGAAAAAACAGTACCTGAAAATGGCATCTGATTCATTAAAATATACAGTTTCAAATCTCTTTTTGTACTTATCCAGATTCATTTGTTTAGACGAAATTACACCCAAAATCTTACTAACTATACTACCAATTCTATAATAAAAAAAAGCCCCACTGGCGACGACGGATAGGCGACGACGGACTGTAGGGCTCCCCTGCGTGGGGATAATTGATCATCCAGGAATGGGAACTCCTGGGGGGTTAGACAAAGAACTTACCTCGCAGAATGTGATCTGACTGGTAAAACTGACAGGTCACGACGACCCGGCTCAGCCCTTCGGCGAGTTGGATGCTTCGCTGCATCCATGTCTGTTGCATATAGCTCATTTGGGG
>JBAQWP010000096.1:0-3032 GCA_049298975.1 Minisyncoccia bacterium | reverse complement strand
CACCCAATCAGAGGTAATAGGTATGTTTAATGCAGTTTATCCTGGAAGTTCTTCATCTTATGATGAGCTGACAAAAAAGTTTGCACTTCCAGAAAATTGCCCATTAAACTAGTTTTAAATTATTAACTACAGATAAACAGAATGAAAAAAATATTACTAAGTCTAAGTCTAATACTTCTTGTGGGAGGAGCAGTCTCTTTGGGAGGTACTGGTGCCTTTTTCTCGGACAATGAAATCTCGAGTGGAAACACATTTACCGCTGGGGCAATTGATCTAAAAATAGACAATCACAGCTACTACAACGGGATGTTAAATGCGAGTACCACATGGGAAGTAACAGACCTGACAATTCAGAAATTCTTTGATTTTCCTGATCTAAAACCAGGGGATATCGGTGAAGATACCATATCTCTTCATGTCTATAATAATGACGCATATCTTTGTGCCAATATTAAACTGACATCCAATGATGATAATGGTTTAACTGAACCTGAGGCTTTGGTTGATGGAAATGATGGTCCGGGAAATGGTGAGTTAGCTTCAAATGTAAATTTTGTATGGTGGGCAGATGATGGTGATAATGTCTTTGAGGATGATGAGAATGTAATTTCTCAGGGTCCGATAGGGGCGTTGGGACTAAATGGTTCCACAACTATTGCTCTAGCCGATTCACAAAACAATATTTGGACAAACTCACCTGGGCCGGTACCAGGAGGAGATACACTTTATATTGGTAAGGCATGGTGTTTTGGAAATATCGGTACAGATGCTCTTGTACAAGATGGTCTTGGTACTACATCTCCTAGAACACCTGCAAATTCAAATGGAGGCATAACTTGTGATGGTAGCCAATTGAATAATGCTACCCAAACAGATAGTTTGACTGCTGATGTTACTTTTTCAGCAATGCAAGCTAGGCATAATAGTTCATTTCTATGTGTGCCTCCAGTCGTTAGACCAACAGGCACACTTACAGTTGTTAAATCTGTAATAAATGATAATGGAGGGAACAATGTTATAGATGATTTTCACTTCTTTGTTGACGATGGTTTTGTCTCACAGGAAGTACTTTCAGCAGCAACAACTACTCTTCCAGTTGGTGTGTATGGTGTGAGTGAGACTGGTATTTCTGGGTATGTTGGTACATACAGTGGGGATTGTGATAGTGAAGGTAATGTAACTGTGACAGATGGCAGTGCAAAAATCTGCTACATAACAAACAATGACCTTCCAGCTAACATTACATTAGTAAAAGTTGTTCAGTCAGGTCCAGCTGATCCATCCTCGTTCAAAATGAGAGTTGATGGGGTGCTTGTACCTAACACAACTTCTATTCCAGTAACTTCCAACGCAAATCACTTTATAACTGAGGATTCTAAGGCTGGGTATCATTTTGTCTCTATAACAGGGGCTGGATGTCCGGCGGGTACATCAACACCTGTCGTATTAAGTGAGGGACAGGCAATAACTTGTACCATAACTAACACAGCTGATATTTAGAGATGAAGAAATTATTTAATGGACTTTATTATCTTTTTGTCCTGGGCATTATGGTAATAGCTGCAATGCTTCTCATAAGCACTGTGCCAGTTCCAGGTAACTTGATGATAAAGATAGTCAAATCCGGTTCTATGGAACCCGAGATACGAACTGGTGGAATAGTCGTAATTATTCCACAGAAAGAATATAGGGTTGGGGATGTCATTACCTTTGGTAAAGATAGCAAGACCCAGATACCGACCACTCATAGAATTGTAGAAATAATTGGGGATGGTCCACTAAGGACATTTACAACAAAAGGGGATGCGAACGATTCAGAAGATCCCAAGCCGACCAGGCTTTCAGAGATACAGGGAAAAGTGATTTTCTCATCACCGTATCTCGGGTATATTCTTGATTTTGCAAAAAAGCCACTAGGCTTTGCATTACTAGTTGGGGTACCTGCCTTAGCGATTATCCTAGACGAGTTCGGAAAAATAATTTCTGAAATCAAAAAAATGAGGCGAAAAAAAATCTCAAATGAAACAATTGAATCCGGAAAAAACGAAAATAACTTCTGAGGGGTTCTCATCCGAAAGAGATCAGGGAATATTCAGTACAAAAAATGCTTTTGTATTTTCCAGTATTAGAATATTCATTGTTTCTTTGGTGAGTTTTGTTGTTCTCTTAAGTTTGGCTTCGGTTGGTGGTACAGTTTCTTATTTTCAGGATACGGAGCAGTCGCTTGCAAACTATTTCAGGGCTGACCCTATTAGTTTTAAGTTGACTGTTTCACAACATCAAGTTGATTTAAGTTCTGAAAATAAAGTTGAACTTGTTATGACACCTGATGCTACAAGTGATCCAATCCAATATTATATTTCAGCGAAAATTATTTCTGGCGATGATGTATTTTGTGGCTCAATAGATTTGGTGGGGACTTGGCCGTTTCCAATAAGCGGAAAATTTCTACCACTTTTGACAGAAACAACTACTATAACTGGAAGTTGGACTACCACACTTTCAGTTCCGGAAGAAAATAAAATTGCTGATAGTTCGTGTTTAGTGGAAATTACATATTTTGGATGGAGTGCTGACGCACCCCTTGGTCGATCTTATACAGACACCCAAAAGGTTTTAATCCAATTCTTCATACCGTCGAATTTTGTAAGTATGAATATTGTGGAACCAATGCTTTTGAGGAGTGTTTCAGAGGATAAATCGGAAGGGAATGATGTTGTAGTTGAAGAAGTTATAAATAAAGTTGCTGAAGAAATTGATGAAAATAGTACTGAAAATGTAGAGCCAACACCAACTCCAGCTGAAGAAACAATACCCCCGGCTGAGGAAGTGGGTATTGTAAACGAGACCGAGCTAGAGTCCAAAGAGTCTCCACAAAAGGAAACTCCAGAGGAAATGGATGAAATTCCACCAAGCGTCGAGACGATAAAGATAGAATAAATAGTTACTCAAGGTAAGTCTAGATAGATATTTTATTATCGCAGTCTTATTTTATTTCAGTAACAAACAAAGGGCGTCCCAGGGTTATGGGG
>JBAQWP010000095.1:0-39525 GCA_049298975.1 Minisyncoccia bacterium | reverse complement strand
GTTTTGAGACGTCCTGATCCACAAGTTTTATGGAGAAAGAGCCTAAAAGATGAGGAGTGGGCTAAGGCAGATGCAACTTATGCTCGCACGGGAACAGGAAGTCGATGGACCAAGTCGAAAGACATTGTGGAACCATGGAAAATAGAGCTAGAAGGCTTAACTTTCTCTTTATCGCTTTTACCATCAAAACATCTTGGAGTTTTTCCAGAACAAGTTTCCAGTTGGGTTTGGTTGGAGCAAAAAATAAAAAATGAACTAAAAAATAGAAAGGAAGTAAAGGTCCTAAATCTTTTTGCGTATACTGGTGGGGCTACTATGGCAGCTTTGAAAGCTGGTGGAGAAGTGGTCCATCTGGATGCATCCAAGTTTGCGGTTGATTTGGCTAAAAAAAATATAGAAAGCTCAGGACTAAAGGATAAAAAAGTAAGACTAATGGTGGATGATGTTAGAAAGTTTGTAGAGAGAGAAATAAAGAGAGGGAGTGCTTATGACATCATACTTTTAGATCCTCCTGTATATGGGAAGGGCTCAAAGGGGGAGAGTTGGAAAATTGAAAACGACTTAATTCCACTGATTTTAAGATTAAAAAATATTTTATCTAAAAAACCAATTGCGGTCGTGTTAAACGGTTATGCCTCAAGTTACTCTGGCTCCACTTATGCAAATACACTTAGTGAATTAAGTAGTAGTTTAGGTGGGGGTGTGTCGTTTGGAGAGCTCGGCATAGTTGAGTCAAACAGTAAGAGGGTCTTAACTGCTGGGATATACGCAAGATGGGAAGCATAGATATTTTTATACAAAATTACATAAGTACCGTTAGAGAAGATTCCCTCACTCAGTTTTTATATTTATTGACTATTCTTTTTGACTATTCTTTTCACTTTGTGCTAATAGCTTTTTGTATTGCGGTACTAATTTATCTCGTTAGAAATATAAAGTACTCAATACTGTTTATTTTTTCTTTAGGATTTGGCGCAGCAATAGTTTATATATTGAAAATTATTTTTGATGTTTCTAGACCGATTGATGGAGTCATGCATGTCTTAGGAAAAAGTTTTCCTAGTGGCCATGCTACAGTTTCCACCATATTTTTTGTAATGCTTATTTATATCTTTGATGATTATTTTACTTCATTCAGAAGACACTTATTTAATTTTGCTTGTTTGTTAATGATTTTTTTGGTGGCAATTTCCAGAGTTTATCTCGGAGTTCATTGGGTTTCCGATGTCTTAGCAGGGATACTTCTTGGTTGTGCAGTTTCCTTTGTTTCGGTCTATATTTCCAGATTTTCTTGTTTTAAGTAAGAAATTTACTCTTATTTCGTCTGTGCTAAAATGTAAGGAGTTTTATTAATTAACTAAATTTTATGTATCAATATTTAAACGAAGTTCAAAAGAAGAGATTATTTAATGTAGTGTTTATAACACTGGTATTTCTTGCAGCATTTCTTGCTTTTGAAACATTGAATACTATGAAGGAGGGTAAGTATATAGGTAAGGGTTTGTATTCCAATAACGTTATTTCTGTCACTGGTAAAGGAGAAGTAACAACAGTTCCAGATACAGGTTCGTTTTCTTACTCTGTAGTTGAGGAGGGCAAAACTGTAAAGGAGGCTCAAGATAAGGCGTCCAAGAAATCAAACACAGTTATAGAGGCTTTGAAAAAACTAGGTATAGCAGAGAAGGATATAAAAACTGACAGTTACAATTCTTATCCAAAGTATGAATATATGAAAACGGAGTTATGTTCTGCGGGTTACTGTCCTCCAGGTAAGCAAGTTGTCATTGGTTATGAAGTCAGTCAATCAATTTCAGTAAAGGTAAGAAAGACAGCAGATGCTGGCAGTGCGCTAACAAAGGTTGGGGAGCTTGGAGTTTCAAATATTTCCGGCCTTAGTTTTGTAGTAGATGATATGGATGCTGCTAATGCTGAGGCAAGAGATAAAGCTATTTCTGATGCAAAAGCAAAAGCAAAAGTTCTAGCAAAGTCATTAGGTGTTAAATTTAATAAGATAGTTAACTTCCAGGAAGGTGGTGATTATCCAGTATTGTATGCTAGAGGTGGAATGATGAAGGCAGATGTGATGTCAGCTGAGGCAGCACCAATTGTTCCAGAGTTACCGGTGGGGGAGAATAAGGTTGTTTCGACAGTTACACTTTCTTACGAAGTGGAGTAGTAAACTTCCAAAACTTGCGAATTTCTATGTTCTCGACCTAAGTTTCTCCATGCGCAGTACTACTTGTACAGCTTAGTCGAAACTCAGGTCTGCGAACTACGAAATTATCTCAGTTTGTGAAAGTTTTCGGGGTAGATTTTTGGTGAGTTTTCAAAAAAATGGCCTAAAATAAGGCCATTTTTTGAAATATGAAAAGAAAATCAGAAAATACCTTGACAAATACTTTAGATGGTGTTAGTATTAACAAAAAAAGATTCAGTTCGGGAGAAAAAATCTTACTAATAGGATTTCTCCTCCCGAACTGAACAATAACGTTCTTTGAGGGAAAAACATCGGAAAAAGTTGGAGAATGCGATGAAGAATTCCACCCGCCACGAGATCACCCTTGAGCAGTCCGTTGAGCGCGTGACGGAGGTGATTGCCGCAATGAAGTCCTTCATGGACTTCAAGGTTGGTGATCCTGTCGCCGGTTGGGTGCGTCAGATGGCCGAGGCCATCGAACAGAACGACGCCAAAACGGCCCTCGCACGTGGTGGAGACATCGTCTCCGTCGGACGCTCGATCCTCGGAAAGTACGTCCGCAATTCTGTCTTCGATCAGATGACTGATGATGGACAGATGGTTCGCGAGGCCCACTTCAACAAGGAGCTTCGGCTCCGAGTCGAAGAGGGTTACGACGAGGACATCGTCGGCGGGCTTCGCAAGGCTCACACCAGGGTTCTCGAGGCGGTTCGCCTCGAGACCAATGGTACGTTCGACCTGCGGCGTGACGCCCACAACGCCATGCAGAAGTGTTTGGCCGAAGCGGACGTCGTACAGCGTCGCCGAGACAACGTTCGCGTTGTTCGTGAACGAGAGGCTCAGCGTGTGGCCAAGAAAGCGAAGGATGCTCGGGCAACCGAGCTCAACCGTGTCGCGGCGCAGACCCAGCGCGAGAAGATTCTCGCCGCTCGTCGCGAGACGGCCGGACACCTGATTTCACTCCTCAGCTAGCACATTCCATTGGTAAGTGCCACTCTGAGCCCGGGAAGGACATCAACTTCCCGGGCTTTTTTAGTTGACTTATGTTTAGAAAGGAGTACTATTAGAACTGATTCCCCGGGAGGGGTTTTTTAATAGATTAATGTGCGAAGCGAATATAATCTATTACCCAGTGAAATTATTTCACAGGGTGATGATTTTCCGATCGCTCTGCTCAAGAAAATCATTCATGTCATTACTTACATACATAAAAGATACACAAGGAGAACTTAAGCACGTTGCTTGGCCGACAAGAAGCCAAGCGGTAGCTTTTACTATCGTTGTTATTCTTATCTCGATATTTGTTTCATTTTATCTTGGTTTCTTTGATTACATATTTGGAAAATTTTTACAATTTGTTTTAAATATTGACTAACCTTAAACTATGTCTAAGCAACAGCCACAATCTGATAGAAATTGGTACGTGATTCATACCTATGCTGGATATGAAAACGCAGTGATGCGAAATCTCAAACAGAGAATCGAGTCTCTTGGAATGGAAGATAAGATTTTTAACGTAATAGTTCCTACTGAGAAAAAAATAAAAATAAAGGGAGGTAAGAGAGTGGAGGAAGAGGAAAAAATATATCCAGGGTATATTTTGGTAGATATGATAGTTACTGAAGATTCATGGTATGTAGTAAGAAATACCCCACGTGTTACAGGCTTCGTTGGCTCCGGTGTTTATCCAGTTCCAATAGAGAAGAAAGAAGTTGATGAGTTATTCTCTAGAATGAATGCAGGGGAAGTTAAGCACAAGATCGACTTATCGCTAAATGACGCAATAAAGATAGTAGATGGTCCGTTTAAGGATCTTGAAGGTAAGGTTTCAGAAGTTGATGAGGAGAGAGGAAAGGTGAAAGTCCTAGTCGCTATGTTCGGTCGCGAGACACCTGTTGAACTCGACTTCCTTCAAGTTCGAAAAGTGTAATTCTAAACTTCCAAATTTGGCCAAATTCTCGTTTCTTACAGAAACTGTACACCTTTCGCTAAAGGCTCAAGGTTTTACGAAGTGATAACATCACTTCTCACCCAAATTAAAAATGCTCGTCACCTTAGCACTAACTAACGCTTCTCACATTTTTAATTTCTCACGTCGAATTTGTCTCAAATTAGGAAAGTT
Source organism: Minisyncoccia bacterium (assembly GCA_049298975.1). Lineage (GTDB taxonomy): Bacteria > Patescibacteriota > Minisyncoccia > Phycocordibacterales > DATDWN01 > C7867-006. Next base: position 35,206 of record JBAQWP010000095.1, on the reverse strand, counting down.
TCCCGAAATTTCAGGCATTGCAAAAAGTAGTGATTTATTATAGAGTATCTGGGCTTCAAAGTAATTAAACATAGAGAAAACAGATGGCAAAGAAAATAACAAAAAAACTAAAACTAGTCATTCCAGCAGGAAAGGCTAACCCAGCTCCACCAGTTGGACCTGCACTAGGACAGGCTGGAGTAAACATCGGTGAATTCGTAAAGCAATTCAACGATGCTACTAGCCGGATGATGGGAGATATTGTTCCTGTTGAGATTTCAGTATACGAAGACAGAACATTCACTTTTGTACTAAAAACTCCTCCAGCATCAGCTCTTATTCTAAAGGCTCTTGGAAAGGAAAAGGGTTCTGGTAAGAACGCAGTTTCTAAGATAGGAACTCTAACTAAAGCTCAAGTAAAGGAAATCGCAGAAAAGAAAATGGTTGACCTAAATGCAAACGACATCAACGCTGCGATGAAAATCATAGAGGGTTCTGCAAGGTCTATGGGCGTGGATGTGAAGTAGATAAGATAAAATAATTTAAAACAAAAAAAGATACTTATGTAAAGTATCTTTTTTTGTTATTTTGGATGATACTTTTATGTAGGAAGTACATTCAAGGAAAGGGTATTGAGATGAATGTCAAGAGAATCATGAGTGGTAATGCAACTCTCGATGAACGATTCACTTCTAATTACGGTGAACTACTCCAAGCTCTGAATGCCATTAGGGCGACAGGGCACACTATTTCGATGACTCAAGGGGTCTATGATCTGCTTCATACTGGCCATACCCGATATCTGGAGGAAGCGAAGTCTCATGGTGATTTTCTGCTTGTTGCAGTTGATACTGATGCATACACGAAACGTCGCAAGGGAAGCGATAACGAACGTCGTCCTGTTGTTCCGTTTCAAGAGAGGATAGAAATTCTATCCCAGATTCGTAGCGTTGATTTATTGACGCATCGAGATCTCGCTGAACATGAGACTGATCCTGACTATGTGATTAAACTAGTGAGACCAAACGTTCTCATAATGTCTCACTCAACTAGAGACATTGACGAGCAAAAGTACGAAGAAATTCGTAAAATGATCTCAGAATGGGGTGGTAGACTGGAACTTCTTCAACCTAAGGATACCGTTTCAACTACAGGTCGTATTCGTGATCTGTTGATTGACGGATCTGTCGGTTTTGCTGAACATATCATGGGAGTTCTGCAACGAGAGTATGATGAATACTTTCATCGAGCAGGTCGCCCGTTTATTCACAAGGAGAAGGATGAAAAGTGAAGAACCTAGTTGCCTACATCCCGACCATTAACCAGCGTCACTTGGACTGGTTCAGTCGTCACAATTCATGTTCAATTCACCTCCACTTGATTTCACAGGCCATGGCCGAGGAGGAGTTAACACGACTCAAAAGGAATCTTGTGGCCATTCCAACTGAAATGATGCGATCAATGCTCGTTTCAGTAATAGGTAATGGCAGTGTCTCCATTTTTGATCCTGAGAGTTGGGATCCTAAAGTCATCGGTTCTGGACAGGGGACATTTGTTGATTCACTGGTTCCAAGAAGTTGGGTTCTACCAGACGAGGATATCTCACATCTGGTGGCTGAAAAATACCTTCACTCAAACTGTGATTCCATTGAGTTTGAAATGATTTGGGCTCGATGGGATATGACAGCTGTTCACAAGGCTCAGCCAGTAATTCCTGATGTTGTAGTGACAAGCTCTCTATCGGACATAATTCGTATGAGAGCTATAAATCTGGAGGTTACTAAAAGTCCTGACTGGTGGAGGCAGATTGCAGCAGCAGTATGGAAAGATGACGATTGTTTGGCTGTTGCTTGCAACACTCATTTACCCACAGAATATGAAACATATATTTTTGGCGATCCACGTCTGAATGTTGATGCTGGTCAACCAGGGAAATATGTAGCTCTCCATGCTGAACGAGCTGTGATTGCACAGTGTGCACGGAGAGGGATTGCTATGGAAGGTGCTTCTTTGTTTGTCACAACCTTTCCATGCGAAGACTGTGCACGAGAAATTGCTGAGGCAGGAATAAAGAAAGTGTTCTTTTCCCAAGGCTATTCAATCCTGAATGCATTGGATGTCTTGCGCTCCAGAGATGTGCAGATTATCCAAGTAGTCGAAACCCCCGTAGTCGCTTAGCGACGTCGGGGGTTCTTTTTTACTTACGTTGTTTATATCCAAGCGTCACTGTCAGCCATTCAGTTTCACCTTCTTTCTTTTCCACACCCACAAGAAAATGAAAGTGCAAATGGTCTAAAGTTGCTCCGTTGTACGCCATATTTCCTGTGCGTACAAATATCGACGCTCCTGAAGTTCCCAGGGTATTTTCCAGCCAGGCAACAGCCACCCATAATTCAAGCTGTGCTGCTGCATTCATTTGTCCAACACTAGTAATGTGATTTTTACTCACAATTAGGTAATGGTGGACTGAACCCGTATATGGGAAGTCGTTTATTTTGATAAACCAATTATCACATTCCCAAACTGCTGGCGCAGAACCATGTAGCGTGAAATCTGTACAAAAATAACACTCGTTTTCGCCCGCGACTGCAGTCATTCTACGTATCTGCTCAGGATCACGGGCATTATCGATTCTAATTTCAGCCATGCATGCCTCTTTTCTATATACTTTTATACTACAAAATCAAATAAAAACAAGCCGCTCCAAAAAACGGAACGGCTTGTGCGTCGTTTGTCACGTGGTGACAGGGATTTCCTTCATTGCTGGCTCAGAAGTATAGTCTCTGAGTTCGAAATGGCTCGGTCGGAAGTCAAATAGGTCAGTAACCTTTTGACCTTCCTCTGTGAGGTACAAGCTTGGGAACGGGTGAGTTTTTCTGGTGACAAGTTCACGAACCATTGCCACTTGATCTTCGTATATCTGTGAATTGTGAGTGGCGTGAATGAACATGTAGGGTTCGTACCCCAGGACGTGTGCGATCATTATGGTCAACGCAGCATACTGAATGATGTTTGACGGGACACCAATCGGGAAATCGGCTGAACGCTGATCCATTCGAAGTGTGAGTCGCTTATTCATGATCGTGATTTCGACATCACCGTGACATGGGGCCACAACTACTTTTCTTTGCCTCATTTTGTTGCTCAACACATGATGTGGTAACCAGGTTGTAACCTTGTGAGTGACGACGTCTGGTTTGTCACGAAGTTGGAGCATCAATTCTTTGTATTGGTTGAAAACTCTACCGCCAGGCAGAACGTATTCGAGCGCCCCACCGTATGAACCTGGTCCTAGGTCATATGCTTCGAGTCCGAAGTCAGCACACTTTTCTGGTGTGGCCCATTGTTCTCGCCACCAATTAGCTCCCCAAACATCCGCTAGATTGTTTGCGTCTCGTACGCCATGAATGAAGGCAAGCAGCTCGCCGATCGGCTTTCTCCAAAAACCGACTCTGCGTTCTGTGATTATTGGGAAGCCATTTTCAAGCCTGAAAATCATCGGTGGCAATGTAAGAACAACACGACGACTCATGGTTTGATATGGGTTTTTGGTTATTTCACCCTCATCAAGAATTTTGGATAGCAATTCCTTGTATTGCGTATCCGGCACACGCTCTCCGTATTCCAAGTATTTTGGATTCATTCAATCTCCACTTGTTAGAGTTCTTTTGGGATAATAACACTGTATTATACTAAGTCAAATATAAAGCCGCACCTGTGTGCGGCTTGAGACGGGTCTATACCCGGACGTATTCAACAACCGAGAAAGAAAAAACATTTTTCTCGTCTGCATGTTGAACGAATAACGGATTCGTTCCCCATTGATTGTGGTACACATCAGGGAAGAAAGTGTCACCATCAATTATTGTTTCCACAAGTGTTGCAATGATTCTTTGCGCATGCGGTAAAAAAAGCTCATAGATCTGACCACCACCAATAACCATTACCTCCTGTGTTTCTGAAAGACGACAGATTTCTTCAACAGAGTGTGAAATCACACATCCCGTCGCAGAGTATTCTCTGTTTCTTGTAAATATGATGTTGGTCCTTCCACGAAGTGGTCTGAATTTCTCTGGGATGGATTCGTATGTTAAACGACCTATCAGCACAGTTTTGCCTAGCGTTGTTTCTTTAAAGTGCTCCATGTCCCTACGGAGATGACCTCGCCATGGGATATCACGATCTTTCCCAATTGCCATGTTTCTGTCCATGGCCACTACAAGTGTGATGTTAGGCATGAGTACCCCTTCTTCAATGATATTATACTTTGTAAAGATCGTGGTCAATGCTAGTATTGCTCTACGAAGAAATGAAAGACAAAGAAATAAAAAAATTAATAGATGGGGAGAGGAAAAGACAGAAGAGTGTAATAAACCTTATCGCGTCAGAGAACTATGTTTCCAAAGATGTATTGGAGGCTCTTGGATCGGAACTTACGAATAAATACGCAGAGGGGGATTCAGGCATGCGCTACTATGGTGGTAATTTTTTTGTCGATAAAATTGAAAACTTAGCAAAGGAGAGAGCGCTGAAACTTTTTGGGTTGTCACCTAAAAAATGGCATGTGAATGTGCAGGCGCTTTCCGGTTCACCAGCAAACTTGGCTGTGTATCTCGGACTAGTTCCGCTTGGTGGAAAAATAATGGGGATGAATTTAAGCGATGGAGGACATTTAACACACGGTCACAAAGTTTCTATGACAGGCAAGGCGTGGGTCCAAGTTGCATATGGAGTGAGCAAGGACACTGAAATGATTGATTACGAAGAGATAAAGAAAATTGCTGAAAAAGAAAAGCCTCACGTTATTGTCGCTGGTTTCACCGCTTATCCAAGAAAGGTTGATTTTAAAAAGTTTAGAGAAATTGCAAATAGTTCGGAAGCAATACTTATGGTAGATATGTCGCACTTTGCTGGGCTCGTTGCAGGGGGCGCATACGCTTCGCCTTTTGATTATGCAGATGTGGTTACAACAACAGTTCACAAAACTCTTCGAGGCCCACGATCGGCACTGATCTTCTCTAGAATAGACGAAAGAGAATTGTATAAAAAAATAGACAAGGCGGTATTCCCGGGACTTCAGGGCGGTCCGCACTTAAACCAAATAGCAGCTGTTGCAGTTGCACTCAAAGAAGCAAGTGCACCAGCCTTTAAAAAGTATGCAAAGCAGGTTATTAAAAATGCAGGGGTCTTAGCTAACGAACTCAAAAAGCTGGGTTGGAGAATTGTTTCTGGTGGGACTGATTCACATTTGGTTTTAGTAGACACATGGATGGAGGGTAAGGGAATTTCTGGAAAAGACGCAAGTGATAAACTAGAGAAAGCTGGAATAATTGTAAATAAAAATACCATTCCACGCGAGACTCGTTCGCCAATGGATCCATCTGGCATAAGACTTGGTTCTGCAGCAGAAACTACACGCGGCAAAAAAGAAAAAGATTTTGTAAAAATTGCACAAAAGATTGATAAAATATTGAGACAGGTGTGATGTGTTAAAATTTTGTTTCTTCAAGACCGTTCGGTTTTTCCAGCGAAAACCTCTCTTGTCCTCGGCCTTAATCCGTCAAGAGGGGGTGCCTTGACGGAACCAAGCATTAAGGCCTGTGGAGTCTTTCAGAAACAAAATTTTTTACATAGTATAATCTAAGAGATGAAAATAAAAATTAAAAAACTTGATCCAGATGCAATTATACCTTCGTATGCACATATGGGTGACGCCGGCATGGATGTTTACGCAAATGAAACTATCGTGATAAATCCAGGAGAGAGTGTGAAGGTAAAAACAGGTATAGCAATGGAAATACCAGATGGCTACGTTGGGCTTATGTGGGATAGAAGTGGTATGTCTACGAAAAATAAGATTAAGTCTCTTGGAGGTGTAATAGATTCAGGATACAGAGGTGAGTCTTTAGTTGGGTTAATAAATCTTAGCGATGTGCCCTATACAATAGAAAAAGGTCATAAGATTATTCAAATGTTAATTCAGAAAGTCGAAAGAGTTGATGTCGTGGAGGCAGATGAATTAACTGACACCACACGAGGAGAAGGTGGTTTTGGGAGTACAGGTAAATAATATGAAAATATACTTTTCGGGTTCAATACGAGGAGGAGGTGATCATAGAAAAAATTATTCTGAAATTATTTCTGAGCTTAAAAAATACGGAGTGGTTCTGACAGAATTTGTTGGTGAAGTTTTGACAAATTACGAAAGTAGTAAACTACCCACAGAAGAAATATATAACCGAGATACTGCCTTAATTAGAGAATGCGATGTTGTTTTGGCGGATGTGTCGATTCCCAGCCTCGGGGTTGGTTATGAAATAGGGTATGCTGAAAGCTTAAAAAAACCTATAATATGTTTATATATGCCGATTGAGGGCATAAAGATTTCTGCCATGATAAAGGGCTGTCCAAGAGTTAAGTTTTGTGAGTATCACAATATTGAAGAAATGAAGGAAATACTCAAGAAAGAATTTCAAAATATAATTTAAAAAAGTGAGAGAGGAATTATCAAAAAATATAAAGGAAGTTTTGATAGAACTTGGAGTTAAAGATCCTAAGTTTACTTTAGATTACCCGACATATATTGAGTTGGGGGACTATACTACCAATGCCGCCATGTCTTCCGCTAAGGAGCTTTCCCAAAAACCGATTGACCTTGCATGCCAAATAAAACAAAAACTAGATGAGAGGGAAATTTTTGGCATATCCAAAATAGAAATCATACCTCCAGGGTTTATTAATTTTTTTATTTCAGCTGAATATTTTGCAGGAATAATTGAAAAGAGAACTTATGGAAAAATGCTTTCTGGTCAAAAAATTATTTTCGAACATTCTCAACCGAATCCGTTTAAAGCTTTTCACATTGGGCACCTAATGAGTAACAACATAGGTGAGGCAGTTTCTAGAATTATTAAAGCAAATGGTGCAGAGGCAAAAGTTGTTTCTTATAACGGTGATGTCGGTATGCATATTGCAAAGGCAGTCTGGGCTATGAAAAACGGTCAGTCACTTGAAGATGCCTATGCGTATGGTAATAATGCGTATGAGACCAATGATCAATCCAAGCAAGAGATAGTTGAGATAAACAAAAAGATATACGACGAAAGTGACCCAGAAATTTCTAAAATATACGAGAAGGGAAGAGAGGAATCTTTTAGTAAATTTGAGGAACTATATAAAAGGCTTGGTAGTAAGTTTGATTATCAGTTTTATGAAAGTCAGAGTGGTCCAGTGGGTCAGCAACTTGTTGAAGAAAATATGGGCATAATTTTCGAAAAGGGCGAAGGTGGAGCGATAATATTTAGAGGAGAAAACTATGTTCCAAAAACTCATACTCGAGTATTTTTGAATTCGGATGGTTTGCCAGTATATGAAGCAAAAGAGCTTGGTTTGGCTCAACTAAAAAAAGATTATTATACGTACGATAAATCGATAACTGTCACGGCGAATGAGCAAGACTCATTCTTTAGGGTTGTTGAGGTTGCAGTTGGGGAAGTTTTCCCAGATCTTAAAGGTAAACATTTCCATCTCTCTCATGGAATTCTAAAACTTCCATCTGGGAAAATGTCGTCGAGAACAGGGACGATTATTTCTGCAGAAGATTTAATCAAACAAGTAAAAGAAAAAGTTGAAGATAAAATTCGAGATAGGGAGCTCAATCACAAAGAGATAGGGGAGATTTCAGAAGATGTTGCCTTGGGAGCAATAAGATTTTCCATACTGAAGCAGTCACTCGGAGGAGATATTGTCTTTGATTTCGACAAATCGATTTCCTTCGACGGTGATTCTGGTCCATATTTACAATACGCGACAGTTAGAGCGAGGTCAGTATTAGAAAAAAGTAAATCTCAAATATCAAATATCAAATATCAAATTCCAGAAGGTTGGCAGACAACAAATTTAGAGAAAATTCTCGGAAGGTTTTCTTCGGTTGTAGAGCGTGCAGGAAGAGAATATGCTCCGCATCATTTAGTAACATACCTTATTGACCTAGCGGGGGAGTTCAACAGCTTTTATGCAAGTCACAAGATAATAGATGAAACTGACCCAACTTCTTCATATAGACTATATATAACAAAAGTTTTTGTTGGGGTGATGGAGGAGGGGCTGGATCTTTTAGGGATAAAGATACCACAAAAGATGTAGTGAGTAGTTGGTAAATTACAAGTTGTAAAAAAACTCTAAAAAATTTCTAATTTCTAATTATCTAATATCAAAATAATCGGATTTGACAAAAGCTGTACATAGGTATATAATTATTGTGTAATTTGATCTTTGAATTTTTATGAGAAATAGTGGTTTGTCTGGGTTTTGCTATAGCAGAAAGTGCCCTAAAGGTAACAATTTTGAGGATTTTCTCTGCTGTGGCAAAGCATAACGCTGAGCCAGCAATGGCACGATGTGCCTGAAAGGATGGGGACGATGTCTCCACTTCCGTATTCGATCGAGCAGATGATATTTGTTTTCGGCAAGTTCGCAGATGACGGGCTGACAGCTGAGCAGGTCAACATGCTGGGCGAGGAAGGGCGCTCGCGTCTTATCAAGGCGTGGCTCGAAGGCCAAGCCGATGCGCCGAAAATGAAGAGTGTACTCCATCGTCTGTACGAGGGTGAAGTGATCAGCATCCGTCGTCTGGCTGGGGCTGGCACGATTGCTCACGCAGACCGTGTTTTCTCAGGCCACATCGACTCCGATTTCGTTGCGTGGGGTACGGATGAACTCGACGAAACGACGACGCCCAAGCAGATCGTCGAGATCCATGAGATGGTCCAGAACGGAAACTTTCAGACCATCTTTGAATCGGTCGGGAGGCCGATCGCGGAGCTTGTCTTGACCCAAAAGCAGGTCATCGCGTTCTGCGAAGACCATCGCGACAAGCTCCGTACGGAGGGATTTGGCACATTCTTCATTTTCAAGGTCGGACCGAATGTGCTACCCGACCTCTCGAACCTCTTCGTTGCGCGCGTGATTGTCGTTGTTCGTGATCTGTACGTCTACGTCGACCGGTTCTCGCGCTCGTTCGTCTGGCTTGGCAGGTATCGTCATCGCTTCGTGGTCCCGCAACAGACCGCCTGAAACTAGGCGCTCTGTCCCTTTGTTCCCTTGGCCCTCTGACACTTACGCAACGCGCGTCGGTGCCAGAGGGCTTTTGTTTTGTAAAAAATTATATAAAATTTAAGATGCATTCATATGTTTACTGCGGTTAAGGCTTCAGTAATATGGTGTATGAGAATGTTTTCAAGAGTTTTGTCGGGTTGCGTTCAGATTTGCCTTGCAAAAGAGTGGAGATATTTTTTCATAAAATAAAAAAATAAATAGTTGGTGTGGTAGTCTGGTGGACTTGTATGTCCCAAGTAAAATTCAACCTCGAGATATTTTTCGAGAGGTGGTGGCAAGGAGGGACTATCACACAAAATCTTCGTTGCGAACGTGAATGTCGATGATCGTGATCTGAACGTCAACGTCAACCGGTTCTCGAACTCGAACGTCTGGAATGGCAAGTATCGTCATCGCATCGTGATCCCGAAACTCTAATTTTTCTCCGGCTAGGCGGTCGGAGTTTTTTGTATTTTCTCTAGTAATCCCTTTCTCCATCCACCCAGCATTCTCCCTATTTCTTCCAAGTCCAGAGAAATCTTTGCAAATTTATCTGTTGGTATGAGTTTGGCTTCCCAAGCTAGTTGCATGAAAAATTTTAAGTTATCCATTTTTGCAATAGTTCTACCAAGTAAGACTATTTTTTGTTCTGGCGAAAGATACACGGATGTAAAAGTAAGCTCAAGTAAATCCAAAAAACTTTGCTCAATTTTTTGACCTATTCCAAACCTTTCTACTTTTGGAAAGTCTCTATGGAGTGTAACCCAGTATTTGTATACCTCTTTCTCTTTTACTAAAACCCTAGGTGCTTCTCGGGGGGGGGATACATTCATAGTTATTTTGTGTTTTAATTTAGTTAGCATTTTAACATGAAACAGAAAGATTTTTTCAAAGAAATAGTATCGCTTGAAAACCTATTTTCAGCTTGGGAAGAGTTTGAAAAAGGCAAGAAACATAAAAAGGATGTAATGGAGTTTTCTTTAAACCTTTCAGAAAATGTTTACAACCTTCACCAAGATTTGAAAAATAAAACCTACACCCATGGCCCCTACCACGCATTCAACATCTCCGACCCAAAACCAAGAAACATTCACAAAGCAACAGTTCGAGACAGACTGTTTCATCACGCTATCTACAGAGTGCTCTACCCACACTTCGACAAGAAGTTCATCTACGACTCCTACTCATGCAGAAAGTGGAAAGGAACACACAGTGCCATGAACAGGTTTAGAGACTTTGGCAGAAGGGTAAGTCAAAACAATACAAAACAATGTTGGGTACTAAAGTGTGATGTAAGGAAGTTCTTTGCAAGTATTAATCACGAAGTACTACTCAGCATCCTGAAGTATCACAACCTAGACCCCGACACTCTCTGGTTACTGAGCCAGGTCATCTCAAGCTTTAATACTACTAATCCCAATTTCATATCATGCGATATATCGCATGATATGAAAGGTTTACCCCTAGGCAACCTCACCTCCCAACTCCTAGTAAACATCTACATGAATGAGTTTGACCAATATGTAAAACAAGAGCTGAAACTAAAACACTATATTCGATATGCAGATGATTTCGTCGTCCTTTCCCAAGATAAAAACTATCTCACTAATATATTGCGATATATCGCAATATATCTAAAAAACAATTTGAAACTTAAACTTCACCCAAATAAAGTCACAATCGAAACACTCTCTTCAGGAGCAGATTTTCTTGGATTTGTACATTTTCCATATCACAGAGTACTAAGGACGAGTACAAAGAGGAGGATGAAGAAGAAACTGCAAGATAATCCAAGCAGAGAAATAGTTCAGTCATACTTGGGATTACTTAGTCATGGGAGTACTTGGGGATTGAAGCAAAAGTTTTTTTCTGGTATTCTGAAAGTAAGCGTAAGAGGGGACTAATCACCCCCGAGCTACCTGGAAGAAAGTCGACAATATTGTTGGCGAGTAGAACTGGGCGGGTAAGCCCGTTATAGCAGTAATGAGCCCTGCGTCGCTAAAGCTATGCAGGATAAACAAGGTGGTACCACGAGAAAAACTCGTCCTTGTGCAGAAGTTATTCTGCATGAAGACGAGTTTTTTAAATTCGAAATAACAAATTACAAATTTATAAAATAAAAATGGAGGACGTTAAAAAATCACAAATAGCTTTAAACGAGGAGGCAACTCTCGAGTTTTGGAATAAACAAGAAATTTTTAAGAAAACCTTGAATAAAAAATCTACAAAGGGTGAATTTGTGTTTTACGAAGGCCCTCCAACAGCAAACGGGAAACCAGGTATACACCACATAGAAGCTCGATCTTTCAAGGATATAATTCCTCGTTATAAAACTATGCAGGGTTTCCATGTTCGAAGAAAGGGCGGTTGGGATACACATGGACTACCAGTTGAGATACAGGTGGAGAAGGCTTTGGGATTAAAGAGTAAAAAAGAAGTTGAGAGTTATGGTATAGAGGAGTTCAATAAAAAATGTAAAGAAAGTGTTTGGGAGTATGTGGATTTGTGGAGCAAATTCACAGAGAGAATAGGTTACTGGGTGGATAAAGAAAATCCATACGTTACATATCACAACTCATACATAGAATCTGTTTGGAATGTGCTTAAAACTGTTGAGGATAAAAAACTTTTGTATAAGGACTACAAAGTCCTTCCTTGGTGTCCTCGATGTGGAACCGCACTTTCATCACACGAACTTGCTCAAGGATATCAGGATGATAAGGATTTGTCGGTTACCGCAAAATTTAAAATAAAAGGAACTGACAATGGTTACTTTCTTGCTTGGACCACAACCCCTTGGACACTTCCAGGAAATGTAGCCTTGGCAGTCGGAGAAAATATTGTTTACGTAGAAGCAAAAGTTAAGACCGATAAGGGTGAAGAAATATTAGTTTTAGCAAAAGAGAGACTTTCAGTACTAGGCGTTGAGTACGAGATTGTTGCAGAGCATAAGGGAAGTGAAATGTCTGGAATGGAATACGAACCACTTTATCCTTTCATGAAAGAAAAGTTTGGTGATAAATCCCCAGAAGCTTTTCAAAAAGCGTACAAAGTTTATATTGCTGATTTTGTCACAACCGTTGATGGAATAGGCATTGTGCACACTGCTGTTATGTACGGACAAGACGACTTTGTTTTGGGAACAAAGATAGGTTTGCCCAAGCATCATTTGGTAAAAGAGGATGGAAATTTCTTGGATGATATGGACTTTCTTAGTGGTAGGTTTGTAAAAGATGAAGAAGTTGCTGTGGATGTGATAAAGGATTTGGCTCATAGAGGGTTGCTTTTCAAAAAGGAAAAGTATGAGCACTCATACCCACACTGTTGGAGATGTAAAACTCCGCTTATCTACTATGCAAGGGACTCATGGTACATCGCCATGTCCACGCTTCGAGACAAGCTTGTTTCAGAGAATGAAAACATAAATTGGGAGCCATCATATATAAAGGAGGGGCGTTTTGGTGAATGGCTTAGAGAAATCAAGGACTGGGCAATAAGTCGAGAGAGGTATTGGGGAACACCACTACCAGTCTGGATTAACAAAGACGGCAAGTACAAAGTAATCGGTGGAATAGACGAGCTCAAGAAACACACCAAAAAGTCTGGAAATAAATTCTTTGTCATGCGACACGGTCAGGCGGAAAACAATGTTAGTGACAAAATAATTCTAACTAACGATGACAAATTAAATCTTACCGAAAATGGCAGAAAACAAGTAGAGGAAAGTTCTGAGAATTTTAAAGAAAAAGTAGACTTGGTATTTTGTTCTCCATACGAGAGATCAAAACAGACGGCGAAAATATTTTGTGAAAAAAACGGTTTTGATTTTGATAAGGTCATTTTTGATGACAGGTTACATGAGTGGGAGATAGCCTCGGAATTCGAAGGTAAGGGAAGAGAAATACTTAAATTCTATGACATCGATTATTTGAAAGCTCCAACAAAAAAGTTTAATGACGGTGAGAGTTTTGCGGAAACAGTAAGAAGAGCTGGCGAGTTTCTTTATGAAATAGATTCGAAGTACCAAGGTAAGAAAATAATGTTAGTTAGTCATTCTGGTACAGGAAGAGCACTTTCATTTGTCGCGGAAGGAAACTCGTTCGAGGAGCTTAAGAATAAATATCTTGAGTCGCTCAAAAATTCTGAAATACGTGAGCTGAATTTTGTTCCACTTCCACATAACGAAAATTACGAGCTAGACTTACACAGACCGTATATAGACAAGGTTGTTTTGGTGGATGAAAACGGGGAAGAGTTAACCAGAACAAAAGAGGTTATGGATGTTTGGTTTGACTCAGGTGCGATGCCGTTTGCTCAGGACAACTACCCGTTTTCTACAAAAGAAATTTTGTATCCAGCAGATTATATTTCCGAAGCAATCGATCAGACTCGAGGATGGTTCTATACGCTACATGCTATAGGCGTACTAATGGGTAAAGGTAATTCATTTAAAAATGTAATATGTCTTGGGCATATACTCGATAGTCAAGGCAAGAAGATGTCAAAGTCAGTTGGGAATGTTGTTGATCCATGGATCATGATGGATAAACACGGAGTAGATACTTTGAGGTTTTGGATGTTTTCGGTTAATCAACCTGGGGATTCGAAAAACTTTGACGAGAAAAATGTAGATGAAATAGTTAAGAAAGTTTTTAATCCACTAGACAATATCTTGGCCTTGTATGAACTCTACAAGGATGAAAATGTTGAAGCTCACGATGCTAGCCAAAATGTGCTCGATAAATGGGTGATTTCGAAACTAAATGAGCTCATATCCACCGGAACGGAAAATTTAGACAGATACAAAGTATTCGAGGCGACAAGGTCAATAAGGGATTTCGTAAATGATTTTTCGACTTGGTATATAAGACGATCTCGAGAGAGACTAAAATCCGAGGATAAAAAGGAGAGAGACGAAGCACTAGCAACTACAAAATATGTTTTGCTAAATCTTATGAAGTACATGGCTCCATTTACACCATTTTTCACAGACAGGATGTACCTGAAACTTAGAGTAGAGAGCGACCCAGAAAGCGTGCATCTTTGTGATTGGCCAGAAGTGGGGAGTATAGATAATAAAATTCTAGAAGACATGAAGGTGGTCCGTGAGATTGTTACTAAAGCATTAGAGTTAAGGCAGAAGTCAGGACATAAGGTTAGGCAGCCCCTGAAAGAGTTAAAAGTTAAAAGTGAAAAGTTGAAAGATAATACAGAAATGCTTGAGATTATTAAAGATGAGATAAATGTTAAAACTGTTGTACTAACCGATACTTTAGAAACAGATATCTGGTTGGATACTGAACTTACATTAGACCTAAAAGAAGAGGGTGTAGCTCGAGATGTTATTCGCGGGATTCAAGATGCTCGCAAGAAGGATGGACTAAATCCTAGCCAAGATATAAACATTACACTCTGCTTGTCGGAAGAACAGAGAAAAATAGTAGAAAAATATTTCGAAATGATCAAGTCTCCGACCGGAGTTGTTCGAGCGGTGTACTCTAATGATCCACAAAAATATGACTTTGAAACTGGAGCTGAATCATCCTCAGTTACTCTAGATTTTTAGTATGTCTTATAGAGTGTATACAACCAAGGGTATTGTTCTCAAGAAAAAAAATTCGGGAGAGCAAAATTCGTTCTTGTATATTTTAACTAAAGATCTGGGTCTTATTATTGCTTCAGCTCGTTCTACTAGATCTTCTAAATCAAAATTAAAAGGACTTATCGAAGAATTCTCTCATGGTGATTTTTCTTTTGTAAAAGGAAAAAATGGCTGGCACCTAACCAATGTATCTGAAAACGGCAATTTTTTCTTTCAGGCCCCGAATCACTCTAGAAAAACTCTAGCCCAGATGGCTGCTGTATTATTGAAAATGATTCAAGGTGAAGAACCACATAAGGAAGTTTATTCTACAGTGGTTGAGAGTTTCAAATTTCTAACTGAGGTCACGAAAGATCATATTCATATCGTTGAAGTTTTAAGTGTTTTGCGAATAATGTATGAGTTGGGATATGTTCGTGATGACAATGAAGTGACAGATTTTTTAAAAAATGATGACTATAGTAGTGAAATATTACAACAAGGGCAGGATAATAAAATTAAAATTGTTGCCCTAATTAACAGGGCATTAAAAGAAAGTCAGTTATAAACAAGAAAATACCATGGTATAATTTCAGGCATGAATCCTGACAAAAATAGTATGGAAAATAGTAGAATTGAGAAGCTTAAAAAAGCTCTATATTCCAGAAATGTAGATATATTGCCTAAAGAAGAGAGATCTACATTTGAAAGCAGAGAAACTAATGCCCCAGCTGGTTGGGGTGCTCCCAAGAGTTTTGAGTATACTGTAGATCCAATGACCACAAAAAGAAACAATTCCTTTTTTAATAAGTTCCTGCTAGTGTCATCAATAATATTTTTTATTTCACTCGGAACAGCTTTGTTTATTTTTTATGGGGGCTTAAATATGATCTCCTCAAATAATTTGGATGTAAGAATAGTTGCTCCAAGTTCAGTTTCTTCGGGGGAGGAACTGCCAATTGGCTTAACTATAATAAATGGCAACAGAACTGATTTGGAAGATGTTTATCTTATTGTGGATTATCCAGAAGGTGCACAATCAATAACCTCTGGTAAACCACTTATTTATGACAGAATAAGTCTTGGCACAATTGCAAAGGGCGACAGCACCGAGTATTCACTCAGGTCAGTTTTGTTTGGTGAGAAAGATATTATTAAGGATTTTAGTTTCAAAATAGAGTATAAGGTTAAGGGTTCAAATGCCACTTTCACAAAAGAAAAATTATATTCACTATCTATTGGCTCATCACCAATTCTAGTGAGCATAAACTATCCTAAAGAAACAAATTCAGGTCAGGAGATAAAGTTTGTTATTAATATGACCTCGAACTCCGCAGTAAGCTTAAAAAACACTTTGGTCAGGATAGATTATCCATATGGTTTTACATATAAATCGTCTAACATAAAACCATTTAGAGATAATTCTGTGTGGAATATAGGTGATCTGAAGGATGGCGAGAAAAAAATTCTAGAGATTTCAGGTGTGCTTTTAGGTCAAAATGAAGAAGACAAGACTTTCAAAATTACTGCAGGAACACAGAGTCAGGACAGTTCGAAGGAGTTTGAAGCTGAGCTTGTAAATCAAGATGTAACTATTGGTATAAGAAAATCATTTTTTGATCTTGCAATGGATGTAGATAATAGAAATTCAATAAAAATTGGCGATTCAGCAACAGTCCTAGTTAGGTGGAGGAATACTTTACCCGACAAGATATTAAATGCACGTATTGAAGCTTCGATCAGTGGTAATATCCTAGATCGCAATAAAGTGAATATTGGTGGGGGTGGATATTATCAGTCAGTTGATAATCTTCTAGTGTGGAATAAGAATAATAATGAGGATTTAATACAAATATTGCCCGCTGAGGGAAACCAAGTCTCATTCTCGATAACTTCCTTAACTGATCCTCAAACTGTTATTCAAACTAAAAATCCTCATTTAGATGTTCATGTAAAAATTTCTGGTGATAGGTCGGGTACTGATACAAGTGTTGTAACTTCGGAAGGTGATATTATAATTAAAATACTTTCCACCTTATCAATAACTGCAAAATCTTTTAGGAATGTTGGTCCATTTACTAACATTGGTCCAGTGCCTCCGCGCGCAGACAAGGAAACTACATATACTGTTACTTGGACCGTTTCAAATACAACAAATGATCTATCAAATGTAACAGCTGAGGCCACTTTAAAAGAAGGAGTAATATGGAAAGGGGATGTTTCTCCTTTATCTGAAAAAGTAAAATATGACCCAGATTCCAGAATTATTACCTGGAATGTTGGTAGTGTTTCACCAGGTGTTGGTTATTATACTTCACCCAGAACAGTTTCATTTAGAGTTGGTATTGTGCCAAGTATTAACCAAATTGGTTCAACTCCAGAACTTTTATCACTAACAAAAATCACTGCTACTGATACTTATGTTGGAGCACCAGTTAGTGATACATACAAGGCAGTAACCACTCAATTTTCTGATGCTACATACAGATCGACTGATAGTGTTGTGGGACAATAGTCTTCTTGGCTAAAATATAAACTCTGGTATATTACCAATATGGTAGATAAAACTGAAAAAAACGACCTAATGGAGAAGATAGTCTCTCTGTGTAAGAGGAGAGGTTTTGTCTTTCAGGGTTCTGAGATATATGGAGGTTTAGCGGGGACTTGGGACTACGGACCATATGGTTCAGCCCTTTCTCATAATATAAAGGATCTATGGTGGAAGCATTTTGTGGAAGAACAAGAAAACATTTTTGGTCTTTCTACACCATCAATAATGCCAGAAGCTGTGTGGAAGGCTTCAGGTCATTTATCTGGCTTTACTGACCCTATGATTGAATGTAAAAAATGTCATCACAGGTTCAGAGCAGATCATCTCGATAAAAAAAGTTTAGAATCAAAAAAATGTCCTGATTGTGGTGGAGATTTAGGAGAGGAAAAAGCATTTAATTTAATGTTCCCACTCAATATGGGGAGCTCTTCAGATAGCATAGCGTATTTGCGAGGTGAGATTGCGCCTGGAATGTTTTTAAATTTTAAAAACGTAATGGACACTGTTCACCCAGATCTACCTTTTGGTTTAGCACAAATCGGACGGGCGTACAGAAACGAAATTGCTCCAAGAGATTTTCTATTTAGAGTTAGAGAGTTCGATCTTATGGAATTTGAGTTTTTCATAAGAGAAGATACTTGGGAGGAATACTTTGAGTTTTGGCGAACTGAGATGTGGAAGTGGATTGAAAGAGTAGGTATAAAAAAAGACATGGTTCATGAATTAGAAGTTTCAGCAGAGGACAGAGCATTTTACTCAAAAAGAACTATAGATTTCGAATATGATTATCCATTTGGAAAGAAGGAACTTTATGGTTTAGCATATAGAACTGATCATGATTTAAGAAGTCACTCAACTGGGTCTGGGGTAGATCTGACTTATTTTGATGAGTCGACGAAAGAAAGATTTATACCACATGTTGTTGAACCTTCTTTTGGACATGGAAGAACTATGTTGGCAGTGTTGACCTCAGCTTATCGGGAAGATGAAATGAATGGTGAAATACGTACTTATCTAGCTTTCAAACCAATAATCGCTCCAATAAAAATCGCGGTATTTCCTCTACTTAAAAACAAACCTGAGCTTGTTGAAAAAGCAAAAGAAATTTACAAGACGTTGAAGGCGGAATTCAGTGCCGTGACTTTTGACGACAATGGGAATATCGGCAAAAGGTATAGAAGACAGGACGAGATTGGAACTCCGTGGTGTGTGACTATAGATTTCGAAACTATAGAAAAGGGAACAGGTGTAACAGTTCGTGACAGAGACACTGGGGAACAGAAAAGGATGTCAGTTGAAGAACTTATCGAGTTCGTAAAATCTCAATTAAATTAAGCTATTACTGTGAGGCTTGCTTTTGGTTAGGAAAGTCGTATATTTGTCTTTATGATATTTAAGAAAAAAACACTAAAAAACGGTTTAAGAATTATTGTAGTTCCTATAAAAGGTGCACCATCTGTGACAGCAATGTCTATGGTTGAGGCAGGTTCCGAATACGAAACCAAAGCGAAAAATGGGATCTCTCATTTTCTAGAGCATATGTTTTTCAAAGGAACAAAAAATAGACCAAGCTCGCTAGACATTTCTAAGGAGTTTGATGGAATGGGTGCAGAACATAACGCTTTTACATCAAACGAAATAACTGCTTATTATGGTAAATCCGCATCTAAAAATTTCGATAGGATACTAGATATAATTTCTGATATGTATCTAAACCCAATCTTTCCCGAAGCAGAAATGGAAAAGGAGAAGGGGGTGATTATCGAGGAAATAAATATGTACGAGGACCTACCTCAAAGAAAAGTACATGAAGTTTTGGGTGAGCTCATGTATGGAGACACCCCATATGGTTGGAGTATTGCAGGTCCAAAGGAAAATATTTCTAAACTGAAAATCGAGGATTTTCTAAATTATCGAAGGATGCATTATGTTGCAGAAAAGACCCTCATAGTTGTAGCAGGTGATGTTAATCCTAAAAGTGCTTTTTCTAGAATAGAAAAACTATTTAAAAATATTTCTACTGGGAAAATGATAAAGAAAAATAAGGTAAGGGAATTCCAGTCATCACCCCAAATAAAAGTTAAGAATAAAGAAACAGATCAGGCTCATTTAGTGTTTGGTTTTAGAACTTTTGGATTGCATGATAAAAGAATTCCAACCTTGAAAGTTTTGTCTACTATTTTGGGTGGGGGTATGAGCTCTAGATTGTTTCAAAAAATGAGAGAAGAACTGGGTATTTGTTATTATGTTCGATCCGGAATAAATGATTTTACAGACCATGGTAATTTTGTTATTTCTGCAGGAGTAGATAAAAGTAGGTTAGATAATGCGGTAGAGGGGATACTCGCAGAAGTAAGAAAAATAGTAAATGACAAAGTTTCACCAGATGAACTACGAAAGGCAAAGGATTACTTGATAGGCAGAATGTATCTTGATCTAGAATCCTCAGACTCCTTAGCCGGATTTTATGGTTTTCAGGAGATAATGAGAGAAAATATTAAGACACCAAAGGAGATGGAAAAGGAAATAGATAAAATTTCTGCTCAGGATATTCAGAAACTAGCAAAACAAATCTTTATAGATAAAAATATCAATTTAGCAATAGTTGGGAACGTAAAGAAAGAAGATAAGATAAAAAATCTACTTAAAATCTAATTTTTACAAAAGGCTGAAAACATAGTACTATGGCCTCATGGAGAGACCTGAGCAATTAGTTCACATAAGTGCCGGAACAATAGTTAAAGTTATAGTGATTGGGCTACTTTTCACTTTATTGTTTGTGCTCAAGGATATTGTACTCGTTTTACTTATGTCTATTGTTGTAGCTTCTGCGATTGAGCCAGGGGCTCTGTGGTTTCAAAAAAAAGGTGTAGCAAGGTTGTTTTCTGTAATAATAATTTATTTTTTAATCGCTTCATTTTTGGTTGGAGTAGTTTATTTTCTTGTAATTCCGCTTCTCACTGAGACGAGTGATTTTATGAGGAATTTTCCTAAATATTTTAACTCAAATCAAATACTAAATTCTATTAATAACAGTCCGTTATTTTCATCAGGATCATTTGCCTCCGAACTTAAAAATAGTTTTAATATAGAGGATTATATTGCCCAGATAAACCAAATAGTTGGCAGTATCTCTTCAAATGCTTTCGGAACGGTAGCCACTTTTTTTGGAGGAATTTTGTCCTTCTTTCTAATCGTGATACTTTCTTTTTATCTCTCTGTTGAAGAAGACGGGGTAGGTAAGTTTTTGAAAGCTATCACTACTATCAAACATGAAAAGTATGTAGTTGCACTTTGGAAAAGATCTCAGAAAAAAATCGGTTTGTGGATGCAAGGACAGTTGGTTCTAGCGGTAATAATTGGCATGTTGGTTTATCTTGGTCTGTTGTTGCTTAAGGTGCCAAATGCACTTCTACTTGCTTGTTTTGCCGCAGCATTTGAGATTATTCCACTGTTTGGACCAATTCTCGCTTCGATTCCAGCTATTGCTATCTCTTTTGTTTCAGGGGGTTTTCCTACTGCACTCATTGTTGCTGGTCTTTATCTTATTGTTCATCAATTTGAAAATCAGTTGATATATCCACTTGTGGTGAAAAAAGTAGTTGGAGTTTCGCCAGTTGTTTCGATAGTCGCCCTAGCAGCCGGATGGCAACTAGCGGGTGTTATTGGTCTAATTCTTGCTGTTCCGATAGCTTCAGTAGTTATAGAGTTTATTAGTGATTTAGAAAAAGACAAAATTGAGAAGATAGAGAGAATGATGAACAATAACTAATTTCCTTCAAGTCAAATGCAGAAAAGTTTCTATATTACAACCACACTTCCTTATGTTAATGCAGATTTACATATGGGCCATGCTTTAGAGTTTATACGGGCCGATGTAATTGCTAGGAGCAAAAAACTACAGGATTTTGATGTATTTTTTAATACAGGCACAGATGAACATGGGTCAAAAATTTATGAAAAAGCGATTGAAGCAGGGAAGGACCCGCAAGCTTTTGTTGATGAGCAGTTTTTACGATTTAAGGATTCTGTAAAAATATTTGGAATGGACGAAGAACTTTTACATTTTACTAGAACGACTGACCTGAAACATGTAAAAATTGCTCAAGAATTTTGGAAAAGATGTTTTGACAACGGCTTCATATACAAAAAAAATTATGAGGCAAAATATTGTGTTGGTTGCGAAGAAACCAAAAGTGATTCAGAGTTAGTAAACAACGAGTGTTCAATTCATCCAGGTAGAGCATTACAGATAATAAACGAAGAGAATTATTTTTTTAAGTATAGTAGTTTTGGCGACAAGTTGTTGGAATTTTACAAAAATAAACCAAATTTTGTAATTCCTGATTTTCGATATAACGAAATAAAAGCATTTGTTGAGAGAGGATTAAATGATTTTTCCATATCACGACTAAAGGAAAAAATGCCATGGGGGATTACAGTCCCTGGCGATGACACTCAAGTAATGTACGTATGGTTTGATGCTTTGGTAAACTACATCTCAACTTTAGACTGGCCTGATGGGGAAAATTTTCAAAAATACTGGAAAGAGGGATCCCCGGTTCAATATTGTGGCAAGGATAATTTACGTTTTCAGTCGGCAATGTGGCAAGCGATGTTAATGTCTGTGGGGGTTGAAAATTCAGATAAAATTGTGATTAACGGTTTTATTACCGCTGATGGTGGAGTGAAGATGTCTAAAACCATTGGCAATGTTATTAACCCAAAAGACATTGTCTCTGAATACGGCACAGACGCTCTTAGATTTTTCTTATTAAAAGAAGTTTCAAACTTTGAAGACAGTCCTTTTACAATGGAGAGATTTAAGGCTTCCTACAACTCAGGCCTTGCAAACGGTCTAGGAAATCTAGTTTCTAGAATAATGAAAATGTCCCAGGACAATTTGGATGGACCAGTAAGTATTCCTGAATGGGAAGACATGTCAGAATACTTTGGTTATTTAAATAATTTCGAAATTAACAAGGCCACAGAACTTGTCTGGAAGAAAATAAGTGAGATGGATACATTTATACAGGATAATCAACCATTTAAAGTTGTTAAGACAGATAAGGCTTTGGGCCAAAAGATGATTTCTGATTTAGTTTTAAAACTAAATACAGTGCGAAGAATGCTAACCTCTATTTTGCCAGAAACCGCAGTCAAAATTAAAGAACTCATAAAAACAAACAGATCCCCAGAGATACCACTCTTTGCTCGAAAAGATTAAGAATTTACTTTATAACTTTTAACTTTACACTTTATGAACTTTGAGTACTTCGACATACATTCTCATATTTATTTTCCAGATTTCGATAAGGATAGGGAAGAGGAGATAAAAAAAATCAAAAAGGCAAAAATAGGTACTATTACAATTGGTACTAACTTAGAAAGTTCAAAAACAGCTATTGAAATTGCAAAAGAACATGAGGGTTTTTATGCGTGCGTAGGTCAACATCCTTCGGATCTTGTGTCTGATTCTGTTTTTGATGAAAAGCTAATTAAGTTATGTGATCACAGGCATGTAGTGGCGATAGGAGAATGTGGTTTAGACTATTTCAGAATAAAATCTGATGATTCTGAGCTCAAAACTATCCAAAAAACAATTTTTGAATACCAAATAGATCTAGCTTTAACTAAAGACTTACCTCTTATGCTACATATAAGATCAACTAAAGACAGCCTAGATGCGTATGAAGATGCTTTAGAGATATTAGAACATCACAGTAGAATTGCTGGGGACAAATTAAAGGGGAATGCACATTTTTTTGCAGGCGATATACAGATATTAAAGAGGTTTCTAAGCATTGGCTTTACAGCGTCTTTTACTGGAGTAGTAACTTTTACTCGTGATTATGATGAATATATTAAATATATTCCTCTAGATATGATTATGGCTGAGACAGATAGTCCTTTTGTTGCTCCAGTTCCACATAGAGGAAAAAGGAACTCTCCTTTATATATTCCAGAAGTGGTAAAGAAACTAGCTGAAATTAGAGGTGAGGATTTAGAAACCCTAAAAAATGCCTTAATTTCCAACACTTTACGAGTTTTCCCGAGGATTGCATAGAGCCTCACCTTGTGGTAGTGTTGACCTCATGGAAAAACAAATAGAAGAAAAGATGGATGTAATGACTGTATACGAGTTGTCTTACATTCTCCTTCCATCCCTCGCCGAGAGCGAGATTCCTGCCAAGGTGGGATCCTTAAAAGATCTCATAACACAAGCAGGTGGTGCAATTGTTTCTTTTGAGGACCCAGTTCTCATAGATCTTGCGTATCCTATGACTAGAGTAACGCCAACTACCCGAGTAAAGGTAGGAGGGGGTTACTTTGGTTGGATCAAGTTTGAGCTCTCAGGTGAGGAAGTAGGAAAAATCAAAAATAAACTCGATAGTGATGGCGAAGTCGTTAGGTTTCTTTTGATAAAAACTGTCAAAGAGAATACCTTAGTTAATGGAAAGATGAATCTTGCTAGGGAAGAAAAGCAAAGAAAGGAAGAAGAGGTGCTTGAAGAGGTTGGAGTTATTCCTGAAGAAATAGCGAAGGAAGTATCCACTGAAGAAGTAGATAAAAGTATAGACGAGTTGGTAGTAGAATAATTATAAGTTAACAAAAATATCATGTATTTAAACAAAGCAATCGTGATAGGTAATCTTACAAGGGATCCTGAGATAAAAGCTCTTCCGAGCGGAATCAAAGTTACGAGTTTTTCTGTGGCCACAAACAGAGTTTGGAAAGATAAAAATGGCGTAAAGCAAGAAAACGTTGATTATCACAATGTGGTTGTCTTTGGTAGGCAGGCTGACATTGTCGGCCAATATATGAAGAAAGGTTCTAGTATTCTAGTCGAGGGTAGGATGCAAACAAGATCTTGGGAAGATGCTGGAGGGCAAAAAAAGTATAGGACAGAAATCATCGCAGATCGTATACAGTTTGGACCAAAAAGAGATGGTGGTTCAGCTCCGAGTTATGATGCACCTCAAGCAGAAGACAAGAAGGCGCTCGATACTATTGAGTATCCTGAGGAAGAGATAAACCCCGAGGATATTCCGTTTTAGTCACTAGAATCAAGATTAAAGATTATAGAATAAATACAAATGCATTATTCATTAATCCTGGATCATTAATCATTAATCAAACATTATGAATTCTAAAAAGTGTTACTTCACTGAAAACAACATAAAGTACATAGACTTTAAGGATGTGGATCTTCTTAAGAAGTTCCTAAATCCTCATGGAAGAATAATTGGCAGAAAAAGAACTGGAGTGACTGCTCACCACCAGAGGAATCTGGCTATGGCGGTTAAACGTTCTCGCTTCATGGGACTACTTCCATTCGTTAGCAGATAAACTTCCAAAACTGGCGAATTTCTTTGTTCTCGATTTTACTTCCTCCACGCACAGTACTCTTGTACAGCTTGGTCAGAAGTAAAATCTGCGAACTTCGAACTTCACTCAGTTTATGAAAGTTTACAAAAAATCCCCGAGAGGGGATTTTTTTGAAAGCTAAGAGGATTTTTTGCGAAGGTCGAAGTTGTGAGTGAGTATTGCGACTAAGCTGTACACTTAGTACTGCGCATGGAGTAAACGGAGCGAACAACAAGAGATTCGCAAAAAAGACCTTAGCGACTAGAAGCCGGCGGTGGCTCGTTCAGCATACTCACCCGTCTCTGTATTAACTCTCACAATCTCACCTTCCTCAATAAACATCGGGACTTGTATTTCCGCACCAGTCTCAAGCTTAACTGTTTTAGTTGCTCCTTGGGCTGTGTTGCCCTTAACAGCAGGGTGAGCTTCTACCACCTTCAGTTCTGCTTTAATTGGCATTCTTATATCAATAAACTTTTCTTCAAAGGAAAGCACACTGATAATAGTGTTTGCTTTTAAAAATTTTCCACGAACTCCCATAAGTGTATCAGATAGGGTGTAGCGATCAGCGGGGTTTTTTGGATCACAAAAGGTGAATTGTCCTCGGTTTGCAAAGAGAAACTTTGCTTCCTTTGAGTCGATTTCAGCTTCTTCTACTTTTTCAGATACGTGGAATGACTGCTCTGTTACTTTACCAGTAATAAGGTTTCTGAGTTTAGTTGCATTAACAGGTTTTCTCTGTTGCTTTCGAAAAACATGACTTGAGAGAACTTCCCAAGGCTCTCCATTAAAAACAATATATTTTCTTTCCTTTATTTCGTCGTATTCTAGCATTGCCATCCCATTAGAAGTAGAGACCTATACTTTCGTGTTTAGTCACCTACGTAAGTTAATTTGATAATTCGAAACCCACTCCTAATTCCCGATACTTCTAACGGGATAAGTAAGTTCGTTCAGTAAGGCTAAAATATAGCCTATTTAAGCCAAAAAAACTAGGCTTGACACTTTTTAAATTGAATGTTACCTTATGAGGCAGGAGAATTGCCGATGAAGACATTCGAAGCGTCGTTTACGGTGCGGTTTGCAACAAAGGACGATGATGCCAAAGAAGTGGTGCGTAGTTTGACGACGACCGCGCTACTCAATGCATTCGTTAGGATAAGTGGTGTCATATCGGCCGAGGTCGTCAATGTCACTGTCGAAGACGACAAGAGAGAAGTAATCGCGCAGGCGTAATGTGCCGGCCGACGCCGAAGACGCAGAACCGTCTCGCGCTCGAGCCGGTTTTCTGCTGTCAAAAATTCTCACAACTGAGCGAGATTGTTATTTCAAAAAGACTTTCGCAGATGTTTTAGAAAACAAAGACGAAGATAAAGTTAGCCCGAAGCACTGTTTGAGGCGGAGTCGAGTTTGCGAAAGGGCTACGTATCGAGGATATTGTTTTCTTAGAACATCGAGATAAGCAAAACTCAGCAGAGTTTATGCGGTCTTTTTGAAATAATAATCGAGTAACTTCTATTCTTCAGATGAGGAAGATTCTGTCTCATTTACAGCCACAACAGATCCGCCGTTTTTCTTTAGTCCTTCTCTTATTTCTTTCAATATTGAATCAGCAATTTTTTTGTTTGCTTTATCCTTTAGGAATTGTCGTGTCGCGTCATAGCCTCGCCCTAGCTTCTCTTCACCGTATGAGTAGGAAGTGCCAGTCTTGGAAATAACACCCATTTTCTCGCCAAGAGCAATAAGTTCGCCCTCTCTTGAGATACCCTCGTTATACATAAGGTCAAACTCAGTTTGTTTGAACGGAGCGGCTACTTTGTTTTTTACAACTTTTACTCGAATTCTACCTCCCATAATTTCTTCACCTTTCTTTATCTGCGCGATTCTCCTTATATCAAGTCTGACCGAAGTGTAGAACTTCAATGCTTTTCCTCCGGGAGTTGTTTCCGGGTTTCCAAACATAACTCCGATTTGCATTCGGATCTGGTTTAAGAAAATTACAATAGTTTTTGACTTAGCAACGATAGCAGTAAGCTTTCTTAGGGCCTGAGACATGAGCCTTGCTTGTTTTCCGACGTGGGTTGCTCCCATATCACCTTCAATCTCATCTTTTGGAGTGAGCGCAGCTACAGAGTCAATAACAATAACATCAATTTTTCCAGAACGAACGAGAGAATCTACTATTTCTAGTGCTTGCTCGCCATTGTCTGGTTGGGAAATAAGAAGCTGGTCGATTTTTACTCCAAGACGCTTTGCGTACTCAGGGTCCATAGCATGTTCTGCATCAATGAATGCGCAGATACCGCCTTTTTTCTGAGCTTCAGCTACTACATGAAGGGAAAGAGTAGTTTTACCTGAAGATTCAGGACCGAAAATTTCGATGATTCTTCCACGAGGTAGTCCGCCCACTCCGAGTGCAGCATCCAGTCCGATTGAGCCAGTAGAAATTGCATCAATGTCTACATGAGGTTTGTCTCCAAGCATCATTATAGAATCATCCCCGAATTTTGTTCGGATTTCTCTCAATGTATTTTCAACATTTTCTGTGCCTACTGGCACTCTCTCAGGCTTTTTTTCTTTTTTCTTCATGTTAATTTGTTCTTATTAATAAAACTTGCTTAGCCCCGTATTCTACTCTTTATTTTTTCTCAAGCAATTGACATAGCCCTAGTAATCTTTCAGAACTAAGTAGAGTCTTTTTTCCGTATATTTCCTGAATTTGTCCACCGCATTTAGTTTTACTATGTTGTAGCCGGGAGACAAGAGGAATTTCTCGTTGAAGTAGCCATTTTTATCTGTATAAATAGGTCTGTCATTTAGGTATAGATGCGACACATTTTTTGCCTGACCTTCGATAGATATGAGTGTTTCGTTAAAAGTTCTACCGTTTTCTGGGCTTAAAATACTTATCACTGGACCCTCTATTATTTTCCAAGCTTGAAAGACAGAATAGGAAACAATCACCAGGCCTAGAAGGCCGAGCAATCCGTACTTAAGTATTGTTTTGCCGGACCTAGTCATTGTCTACTTGGGTCTCAGCCTCAGAGTTTTCTCCAGATGAAACACCCCCAAGTATTTCTCTTGGTTTTGCTCCAGAACCTGGACCAACAACCCCACGATTTTCTAACATATCTATAAGTCTTGCCGCGCGAGCGTATCCGACCCCAAGCTTTCTTTGCAGATAAGAAGTAGATGCTTTACCAGCTTCGAGAACAGTTTTCTTTGCTTCTTCATACATTTCATCCTCATCTTCGATTTTTTCGTCCTCAATTACAGAATCAAAAATAGTATTTTTTGTTGTTGGTCCACTTGTCTCCCCAGTGAGGTTTATTTCTGACGGGACTTCACTTTCATATGCTTCTGCAAGGTATTTTACGATTGATTTTGTTTCATTTTCGGAGATAAAAGCTGACTGGATTCTTTGAGGTTGGCTCATTTCGCCACCTAGATAAAGCATATCTCCAGCACCAAGAAGTTTTTCTGCTCCAGCCATGTCGAGTATAGTTCTTGAGTCAATTTGAGAAGCTACTTGTAGAGCTATTCTAGACGGTACATTGGCCTTGATAAGGCCTGTAATGACGTTTACAGACGGCCTTTGGGTAGAGAGTATAAGATGTAGACCAACTGCTCTAGACATCTGTGCTAGTCTGACAATGCCTGATTCAAGTTCTCTTGGGTACGCCTGCATAATATCTGCAAGTTCATCAATCACTATTACAATATATGGCATTGTCTCAATCCTTTTTTCTTCACCAGCAGACTTTTTGTCCTTAAGTTTTTTCAATTCTGGTTCAACTATATTTTTGTGGTATGAAGAAATATTCTGTAACCCCTCTGCTTGTAGGATATCGTATCTTCTGTCCATCTCCTTTGCTGCCCATTTTAGAGCCAAGATAGTTTTTTTGGCCTCAGTAATAACTGGGGTAAGAAGGTGGGGGATTTTATTATACAGAGTTAGCTCGACTCTCTTCGGGTCAATCATTATAAACTTTAGATTGTCAGGGGAATTTCTATAAAGTAGTGAAGTAATAATTGCATGAATAGTAACTGATTTTCCTGAACCCGTAGCTCCGGCAATGAGCATGTGGGGAGCTTTAGCTAAGTCACTAAAATATGACATGCCGGAAATGCCTTTACCGAGACAAACCAAAAGTGGTTTTTCTGAGTTTTGAAACTCTGTTGCACCCAAAAGACCACCCAGACCAACAGTAGTTTTGGTACTATTTGGTATTTCAATACCAACCAGAGATTTGCCAGGGATCGGAGCCTCAATTCTGATTGGATGTGCGGCTAAGGCTAGTGATAGATCGTTCTGTAAGGCGACTATCCTAGAGAGTTTTACACCCTCAGCTGGTTTCAAGGCGTATCTAGTTATGGAGGGTCCGATAGATATTTCGTCCATTTCTACATTTATGCCGAAATTTGCCAAAGTTCTTTTGATAATGTTTGAGTTCGCTTTGATGTCACCCACGCCTGGTTTACCTCGATCCTGTTGTAGTAGAGAAAGTGGTGGGGGAGTAAACTCCTTACCATTTAGTAAAAGTGGCATTATGCCGAATTCATCTTTATTTTCACTTGAGCTAGTCTTTTTATCTAAGCTAGACGAGTCACTATACTTTTCAGTTTCTTTGCTTGCATCTCTCGGCTTCTCTTCGACAGACATGGCTTGGGGGTTAGATATGATTAGAGCCCCATCGTCCTCGGCCTCCTTTTTTCTAAACAAGTAATTGAATAAATTACCTAAGTAAGTGAATTTAAGTGGGGCATCAAACATCACTAAAACAGATATGGTTACTAGCGCGACTAAAAGAATTACAGAAACAGGCGTATCAAACAACGAGATTAAAGGTGTTGATATGTAGTTTCCGAGTAGACCACCGCTATCTATAGAAACTATACTTATTAGTGCAAGAGATGAGATGAAGAAGATTAAACCTCCAACACTATGGGTTAGTGCAAGCCTCTTATGTAAGGATCGAAAGAAAGAGACTGAAAGAATTACAAACAAAACAGGGAGGATGTAGTATCCTACCCCAAACAAAAAATTTAAGGCTGAATATGCACTTCGACCCACTACACCACCCTTTGCTATTGGCCCAGAAGACAGCACTAAAAAAACCCCTAAAACAAAAAATAAGACTGCAAAAATTGCTCTAATGGTCTCCTCACTTAAGTACTTTTCCAAAATATCAGAATCATCAGATTTGCGACCTCTTCTACCTCCAAGCTTATCTTTTTTACTCATCTGTCTATTTTATCAGAGTTCCCATTAGATACAATTACTATTTACAGTAGCTCAAAATTGTTGAAAAACAGAATAAAGGACTTGCAATAGAGACTTTTAAAGAAGTATAATGGACCTGTTGACAATATAAAGGACACAGTGTATTGTATTAGACAATTAAGGACAGCAGTGGCCAATAAAAGAGACTAAATTAAAAGGACAACAATGGAATCAGACTATAAGACAAACCAGGACACATCGCAGGAAAATCAAAGGAATAAGCCAAGTTTGGCTGACTCTAGTCCTTTTGTTTTTTTGCTAAAAAAGACAGAAAAAATTGCCTCTGCAATTTATTTGATGACCAACCATTTTTCAGACAATGAACCCCTAAAAAGGTCTTTGAGAGATAAGTCTGCTAACTTGGTGTCTTTTATGATTGGTTACAAAGATTTAAACGGAATCCAGTTTGTTGGTTTTAAGAAGGATGTTGAAAACAGAGTAATTGAGATTGTGTCATTACTAGAAATTTCCTTAAATGTTGGACTCATATCTAGAATGAACTTTATTATTGTTCAGGATGAGTTTGTTAAGCTTGTCGGGACCATAAAGTCTAGTCCAATGCCATATGCTGGAGCCTCTGAGCTGGATGCAATTAATGAGGGTTATTTTAATGTAGGGGGTTATATGGCTCAGTCGAAATCACCAAGTGAGAATTCTTCCTCAAAACATGGCCATATTACCAACATTTTGGAGCATAAAAGGAATGAAGTTTCCATTGGTGGATCACCGGAATTTAAGAAAAACAGTAGGCAAAACATTATACTTTCAATAATAAGGAAAAAGGGCGAAATAACCATAAAGGACGTTTCTGATGTCATTAAAAATTGTAGTGAAAAGACAATCCAGAGAGAACTAATCTCACTGGTTTCCGCTGGTCTAATAAAAAGGAGTGGGGAGAGGAGGTGGAGTAAGTATTCTATAGTGTAGTCGTCTATAGTCTCGTCAAGGTTGACTTTCGTATTGGCTTTTGAAATAATGCCACCGCGGATAATTTTGCTCAAATATGCTGAAAATATGGCTAAAAAAAGCACAGTTATCCACAAAGTGGTTTGAAACAGAGCCAGTTCAGAGTATATAATACATAACATGCATAGGCGGTTTATACCACTATGCGTGTACTGTGTAACTCTGACATTCAGAACGGATCGTTTTTTGAAAACAGAATATGGATTTCAGAAGGACTAAAAATAGATTTAGTCCGGATTACCGTCTATCAGAATTTTTCTTTTTATATTTTCAGATTATTCAGAAACTCAGTCTAAAATTCGTCATCTATTTATTTGTCTCGTGTCGAAACTCTCGGCCGTGTCTTTACATGGATGTGAGGGAAAAATGAGATAAATATTTTAGAGAAGAGTGGTGTGGTTTGAGAAATCGAGTCATACCAAAATGTTATAAGTTGGTTAATAGTTTTTCAGTATTTTCGTTCAATACCTTTATTAGTAATTATTGGATGGAAATATTTTATTAAAAAATACATATGAGTTTAACAAAATCAAAAACTGCAAAAATTGCAGCTGGAGTTGTTGGATTCGCAATGGCAGTCTCTGCGTTTGTACCATCACTTGCTGGTGCACAAACTTCTGCAGACTTACAGGCTCAAATAAACAGCCTCCTTGCGACAATAGCATCTCTACAGTCTCAACTTGCAACAGGTGGAAGCTCGTCTATTCCTTCAATGGGGGCTTGCTACACTTTCAACACTAACCTAACAATGGGTAGTACTGGCGCAGATGTTATGAACCTACAAAAGCTTCTAAACATGAGTGCTGATACTCGAATAGCAGCATCAGGAGTTGGTTCACCAGGTAGTGAGTCATCATACTTCGGAGCACTAACAAAATCAGCTGTTATTAAATTCCAAAATAAATATGGAATTACACCAGCAGTAGGTTATGTTGGTCCAATAACAAGAGCAAAGCTTAACACTATGTGCTCTTCGACTGGCACAGGTACAGGCACAGGTACAGGTACTGGCACAGGAGTAGTGGTTCCTACAGCAGGAAGCCTTATGGTTTCAGCTGGAGCACAACCTGCTAACTCTTTGGCACCACAAAGTGCATCCAGAGTTCCATTCACAACAGTTACACTTACAGCAGGTGCTGCAGATGTAACAGTTAACTCTATAACAGTAGAGAGAGTTGGACTTATGCAGGATGCTACTCTTGCTGGAGTAGTACTTCTTGATTCAAACGGAACACAGATTGGAATTGCAAAAACACTTAACTCAAATCACCAGGCAATGGTGGGCGAGCCATTCGTTGTTAAGGCTGGAACTTCAAGAACAGTTACAGTCGCTGGTAACATGAACTCAAGCCTTTCATCATACGCTGGTCAGGTTGGAGGTCTAAATGTTGTTGCGGTTAATACATCATCTTCAGTTTCAGGATCTCTTCCAGTTTCAGGAGCAAATCACACAATCAATGCTTCTCTAACACTTGGAACAGCATCTATGACTGAGTCTTCTTTTGATCCAGACTCTTCTTCAAGTAGAGAGATAGGAACAACTAACTTCAAATATGCTGGAGTTAGAGTTACAGCTGGTTCAGCTGAGCAGGTAAGACTATGGTCAGTACGATGGAATCAGACTGGTTCTGCTTCATCACAAGATCTAGCCAATGTAAAGATTTACATTGACGGAACTGCTTATGACACAACAATCTCTGCCGATGGTAAGTATTACTCTGCAGTATTTCCTGGAGGTGTTCTTATAGACAAGGGTAACTCAAAGGATATATATCTACAGGGTGATATCGTTGGAACAGGTGCAGCAGGAAGAACAGTTAAGTTCGATATCTATAAAGCAACTGATATTTACCTATCAGGTGTAACTTATGGATACGGCATAACACCTACTCAGAGTCAAAATGGAACAGCTTCTGATTCAACATCAGAATTTACATCAGGAACTCCGTTCTTCGATGGTTCTAAGGTAACAGTTTCTGCAGGTTCAGTTACGACTATTCAGAAGGCAACTTCAGTAGCCGCTCAACCAATTGCAGCTAATGTTCCTAATCAGATTCTTGGAGGTTTCATGACAGACATAAAGGGTGAACCAATATCTGTTCAACAGATGGTGTTCACAGTCGCTTCATCTTCAGGTTCTGGAACTGGTCTTTTGACCAACGTGTCAATCGTTGATGAAAATGGTGCTGTAGTTGCTGGTCCAGTTGACGCATCAGGCGCAGGAACATCACTTACATTCACTGACACAGTTACATTCCCAGTAGGAGTTAAAACTTACACTATTAAGGGTAAGGTTGCTTCAGGAATTGGAAATGGAACAGTGTATACACTTTCTTCAACACCTTCATCACAATGGACAAACATAACAGGTCAGACAACTGGAAATTCAATCACACTGACAAATGGTTTGTTCACTATGAACAGTATGACAGTTAAGGCAGCTTCTTTGGCTATCTCAGTCTCTGCAACTCCTTCTGCTCAGAACATTGTGGCTGGTGGTCAAGGATTTACATTTGCTAATTATCAGCTTGATGCTTCACAGTCTGGTGAGGATGTAAGATTCGCATCTATACCTCTTTACTATGACGGTGCAAACAACGCAACAGCTGCTGCAATAAGCAAATTGACTTCATGTCAGTTGTTTGATGGTGCATCAGCATTGAACACTGGTTCAAATGTTGTTAATCCTTCAACTACTGCTACTACATCTGCAGTTACATCGACATTTACATTTGATCAACAGTTTACAGTTCCTAAGGGAACAGTTAAGACTCTTGCATTGAAGTGTAATTCTTCGTCTGCTTCAGATAGTTCATCAGTATTCCAGTGGGGTATTGATTCATCACCATCTATCGCTGTAACAGGTGTTACATCAGGAAATGATGTAACAGAAACAGTTACTGCTTCAAATGGTCAAGCAATGACAGTTTCTTCTGGATATCTAACAATCACAACTGATTCTGGATCACCTTCATACGCTGTAGGTGCTGCAAATACATCTGGAAACGAGATTGGAAGATTCAGAATTGTTGCTGTAAATGAGTCTATTAACCTTAACAAGCTTGGATTGAAGCTAACAAACACAGCTTCATCTTCAGCTTCAGATTTGGTTGAAGTAACAATTTGGGATGGCGGAACATTGGTTGGATCAGCTGTATTTACAGGTGCAAATACTGTAGCTACATCTACATTCAGTTCACCAGTAGTTCTAACAAAGGACCAAGCCAAAGTACTTACAGTTAAAGCAGAATTTGCTAAAATTGAAGGTACAGGAGCTGGTTCTCCAGCTACACAAGGTCACCTGATTGCAATAGATGTAAATGCATCTGATTTAACAGGTACAGAAGGTACAGGCGTTGGTTCTGGTAGTACAGTCAACCTTGCTACAGCTGGATCAAGTGCTTCAACAGCAGTGTCAGGAGTTAGACTATTCAAGTCATTCCCAACATTTGCTAAACTTGCAGTTCCTACAAACACATTGAACAACGGTGAACAGAAACTTCTAAGATTCTCTGTTACCGCTAACTCTAAGGGTGATGTAGGTATCTACAAGTTCACAGTTAGATTGGCTACAACAACAGCTACAGTATCTGGTATAAACATAAGAGCATTTACTAATTCAGATTTCTCATCACCAGTTTCTGGATTGACATCTGATGGTTCAATGCTTGCTACAGCTCTTACTGGAGCTACATGGGCATCATCTGCAACTGATCTAGAGATATTTGCTCAGACATCTGGCTCTGCATCTACAACGATTCAGATTCCGGCTGGCTTTACACGATACTTTGAAGTTGTTGGAACAATTGCTGGTGCTACAACAGGAGCTTCTGTTCAGGCACAACTTCAGGGAGACGCTGCTTATCCTAGCCTTTCAGGCTTTATGGGTAACGGTCTGACAATCAACAATGATTCAAACAATGACTTTATCTGGTCACCAAATGCAACAACCACATCGGTATATGCATCTAACGACTGGACAAACGGATTTGGTTTGTCAGGATTGCCAGCAGCTAACATGTCAGCTGAAGTATTGTCTAAGTAATCTAGCGATTACCAAACAAATTCGGTTAGTGTTAAGCTAAACAAAAAACCACCTTTGGGTGGTTTTTTGTTGTCTACAAATATGATATGATCTTGTATTATGCAAGGATCAATTAACAAGAAATATTTATACATACTTTTACCAATTATCCTGATTATTACCACATATTTTTTGTTGGATAAAAAGACAGAGCAGGCTACTGTTCCTGTCGAGGATAATTTGGCATCAAGTACAGAACAATCTAAAGATGATTTTCTGTCTTTAGAAAACAATGGATATACTATCAAAAAAATTAGTGAAACTATTATTCCTAAGGTTGAATATCCAGATATAAAC
>JBAQWP010000094.1:0-7706 GCA_049298975.1 Minisyncoccia bacterium | reverse complement strand
TTATTGATGAGTTCCCTACATTTGGTTGCTATATATAAGGATTCATCTAGCTCATTTCTGGCTTCATACACATATATTTTTTCACCAGCCATATTTTGAGTGAAAAGTTTTTTAGGGATTCTGTAATTATTTTTTTCTATGACGGCATTTGCTACAGACAGAATGTTTTTTGTGGATCTATAGTTCTCTTCTAGAAAAAATGTTTCCACATTTGGATACTTCTTTTCAAATTGAAGCATATTTTTGATTTCCGCACCTCGCCAACTATAGATATTTTGATCTGTATCACCCACTACACAAATATTCTGGTATTTTTTTGCCAGCAGCTCCACAATTTCATTTTGTACTTTGTTTGTATCCTGGTACTCGTCTACATGGATATATCTAAACCTATCTTGATACTTTTCTAAGATCTTTGGATGCGTCTGGAAAATTTTAAGTGTTTTCAATAAAAGGTCATCAAAATCCAGGCTATTTTCCTGTCTTAATGTTTCTTCATATTTTGGCCATATTTTTTTTGTTAACTCTGAGCTGAAATCAAAGGGAGCCCTTTCTAAATATTCTGTGAGAGTGGTTCCTCTACTCTTCTCATTAGAAATTATATGTCTAATTTTCTCTAAATGGTCCTTTGGCTCTAGTTCTAAAGACTTCAAGGCATTCTTTATTATTTTCTTTGAATCATCTGTGTCGACAATATTGAAATGTCTAGGTAACCTAAGCAATTCAGAGTTATCTTTAATAATATAGACACCAAATGCGTGAAAAGTACTTACAAATGGTGACAATTTATAACCTGCCGAGTCATGCTTTAATAAGCTATTCACCCTATCCTTCATTTCCTTTGCTGCCTTGTTTGTAAAAGTGATTGCGAGTATGTTTTGGGGCTCTACTCCCTGTAAAATTAGATGTAGAATTCTGTGGGTTAAGGTTTTTGTCTTACCAGCCCCTGCTCCAGCCACGATTAATACAGGTCCTTCAGTATGAATAACTGCTTTTTTTTGTTCTGAGTTAAGTTTTTCGAGATGTTCCATTCATTTGAGTATAGCATTTTACTTTTTTAGACTTATTTATCTTTTTATGGCCTGTGTGTAACTACTATTGACCAAAGGTCACAGGTTTATATAATTAGTCTATACAGATAGGGATGTGATTTAATATGGCTTAACAAAGCCATATTGATGTCTGGGAGGCAGAATATATACATAGGTAAAACTTATTTTGGGTCTATTTCAAGATCCAGAGTTGTGGCAAGGTCTCAAAATCGCAAAGGAAGTTTTCATAGATAAACTTCTAAAGGCGGGATCAAGCATTTCTCTGGTGACAATACGGAAAAATATGGCTAAAAACAAGGCTATACTTCTTGTTTTACCTCTATTTTTCCTACCAATTCTAGCATACGCTGGGGTTTTTTCCTTTATTGTGGGTATATTCTCATCTCCCGTACTAGCGGAAGAGGAAGTGGCTACTTTGAATTTGCAAAATATGCCAGTACTGCAAGCGGTTAGTTCACCACTTAGCGCAACCACTACAGAGAGTGATCCGATCATAGTAGACGGAAACTCGTTATCCAAAGAAATAATAGTGTATTCAGATGATAAAAATTCCGAAAGCGATTTGATCAGTATATATGTGGTCCATAAAGGGGATACATTGCCTGAGATTGCCAAAATGTTTGATGTTACAGTCAACACTATTAGATGGGCGAATGATATAAAGGGCAATACAGTTACTGTTGGACAAACACTTGTGATTCTTCCAGTTTCAGGAATAAAGCACACTGTAAAGTCCGGAGATAATCTTCAAAGTATTGCTAAATACTATAAGGGTGATGTTGATGAGATAATGCAATATAACAACATTTCTCTTCAAGACAAGCTTGCTATTGGTGAGGTTATAATTATTCCTGATGGTGAGGCTGGGGTGGTGGTTAACTCAACTAAGCCGAGTCTGTCGTCTAACTCAAATACTCCTGTATATTCTGGATACTATATGAGACCAATTGTTGGGGGCGTTAGAACTCAAGGTATTCATGGCCATAACGGAATTGATTTTGCCGCACCTTACGGTTCAAATATTCTAGCTTCAGCTGATGGCCAAGTTATCATTGCTCGAACAGGTTGGAATGGTGGTTATGGAACTTATATTGTAATTAAACACGGAAATGGCACACAGACTCTATATGCTCACCTCTCCGGCTTAAATGTTTCTTCAGGACAAAGTGTAAAGCAAGGTCAGGTTATTGGGTTTATGGGTAATTCAGGATCAGTTAGGGGTAGGACTGGGATACATTTACACTTCGAAGTCAGAGGCGCCCGAAATCCTTTTTAAACTAGCGCATTTCGTTGTTGGACTTCAAAAAATTCTCGTTACCTTACCACTAAGTAAGGCTCCTCGCATTTTTCTAGTCCGCCTAGAACTGCATCTAGTTTAAAAAGGATTTAAATCGAGCAATAATCCTCACAAAAAAACTTCCAAATTTGGCGAGCCATAAAATTATTCTAGTTTTTGAAAGTTTGATTTCTATTCATTATTGAATTCTCTTGGGTCTGTATTGCAGGGCTTCGAGGATGTGGTTTGTTTCTATTTCAGCTTTTTCGTCCATATCTGCTATGGTGCGGGCTAATTTTATTATGCGATGGTAGGAACGAGCAGATAGGTCAAGTTTTTTTGCTGATTCATTTAAAATATTTTTCACCTCACTTGAAAGGTTTATTAGTTTGACTAAGTCTTTGGAAGAAAGTTCGGCATTTGTCTTAGCTCTTATTTTAGCCTCTGTATATCTCCCTCTTTGTGTTTTTCGAGCCTTTTCAACTATTGGTTTTAGGTTTTTTGTTCCGGTATGCATCTCGCGAGAGTCTGTAAGCTTTTCATGTTCTACCTTTGAAACTTCTACCCATAGGTCTATTCTGTCCATTATCGGTCCAGATAATTTTCTTCTATACCTTTCTAGATTTGCTGGTGAACAAATACACTCCTTACCTTTCACTCCATAATTACCACAAGGACAAGGATTCATCGTGGCAATTAAAATAAAATGTGCAGGGTATTTTGCAGAACCTTTTGCTCTTGAGATAGTCACTTCCCTATCTTCTAGTGGTTGCCGAAGACTCTCTAATACTTTTTTATCAAACTCTGGAAATTCATCTAAAAAAAGCACACCTCTGTGAGCCAAAGTTATTTCACCTGGTCTCAGATTTGTTCCACCCCCAACTAATGAAACATATGATGCGGTGTGGTGGGGTGATCTAAAAGGTGGGTTTTCTATAAGACCATCTTCAAGTGTCCCTCCTATAGAGTAGATTGAAGTTACTTCCAGTTTTTCTTCAAAGGAAAGTTCGGGCAATAAATGGGTAAAAGCTTTAGCGAGCATAGTTTTTCCAGTTCCAGGAGGTCCGTACATGATTATGTTGTGCCCACCAGAAGCGGCAATAAGTAAGCCTCTTTTTGCTGATTCTTGTCCTTTAATATCAGCAAAGTCAATTTCTATTTCAGACTTAATTTTCTTTTTCTTTTTTGGTTTGTATTCTGGTATTTTGCTATTTTCAATCACTACCTCACCCATCACTATTTCTTTTTGGCTTATATGCTTAATAACTTCTATGAGTGTTTGCGCTCCCCAAATTTTTATTCCTGAGACATTACTTGCTTCCTCCGCATTCTCAAGTGGCAAAAATATTTCCTTAAAACCTAGTAATTTCGCTTTTTCAGTAATAGGCAATACCCCCTTTACTGGTCTGAGTTTCCCATCAAGAGAAAGCTCACCTATAAATAGTTTTCCTTCTGTATCTGCTTTAACTTCCTCCGTAGCCATCAAGTAGGCTACGGCAATTGGTAGATCAAAAATTGGACCCTCTTTTTTCAAGTCTGCGGGGGCTAAGGAAACTACAATTTTCTGATTTTTATTTTTTGGAGATTTCCAACCACTGTTTTTTATAGCAGAAGAAACTCTGTCTTTGGATTCATCAACAGACTTATCTGCCAGTCCAACCACAGAAAATGAGTGTAGTCCCTTGGAGAGGTCAACCTCGATATCAATTATTTTTGCTTTAAGAAGTGTCGCTTGAGCTGAGTATACTTTTGATACGGCCATATGGGCCGAATACTACTCATTCATATGTGTTTTGCAAGTGCTTGCTGCAGGGTATGCATTTAGTCTATCCTCCTCTATTTTTTCTTTACACACAGTACAAATACCATATGAGCCATTTTCAATTCTGGTTAAGGCATCTTTTACATTATTTAGCTTTAATTCAAGTTGATCGACGGCACCTATATTGTCATTATATTCGGATAGTTTGTCCGCGATTTCTCCTTCCTCAACTTCATGTCCATCTTCTGGTTCTGTAGCCTCCCAATCCCCTTTTTGGTAAGGGTTTTTTCTGCCTACAGTTGCCAAGTCTCTCTCTAAGAGAGACAGTTCCTTTTCCAAAAGCTCCTTATAGTGTGATGTGTTCATATATGGAATTCTACCAAAAATGGCTAATTGAGCAATCTTGAATTCAAACTACCTTATCTGTTGGTTAATTATGTACTTACTTAGAATTGCGTTAAGCACATCTTCTCCTGTCGTTATGATAATCGTGTTTTTATCTATAAAAGTGTAAAGAAGTACAGTTTTATTGTTTGAGTCTAAAACAATTCTTAAATCTCTATTCTTGTATTCTTCGTCAATAAAGTTTACGTTACCCCCCATTAGGTTTTGTGGTACAGAAAATATTCTGCCTACATCATTAATCATATTCTTTTCCCATCTTAGCATTCCTGAATAAGCAATCTGGTAGTCGTCGGTTTTGATTATCATAAATAGTGCATTTGAATCGAAAGCGTAGACTCCTATCATGTATTTATCTTGAAATGATCTAGCAAGATCAGCTGGTATTTTACCTGAAATTCTTGTAAATAATTCTTCTGCCGGAAATGCTTCACCCGTAACATCTGTAGTGTTTATAAAAAGAACGGAATTGGCTGGCTGACCAAATGATTCCCTTTCATTCGAAATTTTCTGAAGAATTTGCTCTCTGGTTGAACTAGACACATTCAAATCTACTGATTTTGTATAATTAATTAAGGCTTTTGACTGTTGCAAAATAACAGTTTCTTCGTTTTGCTTAAGATAATATACTGCACCTATAACTGATATAGCCAAAAAAAGCAAAATACTACTTAAGACTAAATAAAGTCTGTTTCTCTCGCTACTCTGGGGTCTTCTTATTATGGAAAGCTGAGGTTTTTCCTCTCTTCTTTTTTCTTCAGCTAGCATAATAGTTGCTGAAGATGATTTCGTCTTGTTCAATGCCTCTTCCACATCTCCAGCATAGGTTCTTAAGGCCTTTATGGGTTTTGGTTGTTGTTTGTTTTCTGAGTCCATTTTTTCAAATTATATCAGACAAATATTTCTCACAAAGTCTATTCAGAAATATCTTCCTGTGTTTCTGGAGCACGTCTCCTGTTTCTCGTCTCCCTCAATCCAAGTAGGTATTTTCTAGGATTTTGATCTAGATCAATAAAATCATCTGACACTTCAATCAGTTTCGAAGATGATGATCTACCAAATGACATTACTTCCACTTGGCAACCCTCATTTACTTGTAAATATTCCACTAAAGGTGCAAAGTCCCCATCCCCAGTTATGAGAATAATCGCATCTAGTTTTGGGGCGAGTTTTATTGCATCAACTGCCAAGCCTACATCCCAGTCTGCCTTTTTTGCCCCTCCTGAAAATATTTGAAGATTTTTTGTTTTGGTTTCAATCCCCATTTTTTCTAAGGCCTCAAAGAAATTTTTTTCATCACCGGATTCGGTTGTTATTACATATGCTACAGCACGGATAAGTTGTCTTCCAGCCAAGCCATCTTTTACTACTTGTCCAAAATTCACTTTTGAGTTGTATATATTTTTTGCGGAGTGGTATAGGTTTTGTGTATCTATAAAAATTCCCACTCTTTGGTTTTTATGTTTAATTACTGACATATAAAAATTTATAATTATCTAACTTATTAAAAAACTATACTATAAATAATAGCATTTATAACAAAAACATTACACAAAGAAAGACAAAGTGAGTTTGGATGAGATAATTATTTTTTAAGACCAACCTTTTTTATTAAGGAGTTGTATCTCTTTGGATTTTTCTTCTCCAAATATTTCATATGAGCTTTTCTATCAGCAACCATTTGCAAAAGACCTCTTCTAGAGTGGTTGTCTTTGTTGTTCTTCTTTAGGTGTGAAGCCAGTTCATCAATTCTCTTAGTTAGAATAGCAATCTGGACCTCAGGAGAGCCTGTGTCTGTGTCATGCACCTGTACGTCTTTGATTATCTTTGTTTTTTTAGTTTTTGTTAACATTGGGAGTAGGATATCATAAAAGTTTCTATTCTGCAAGGGTGAATATAGAGCAATTATATAGTCAAAATATTTTGCGACATGGTACAATTTACGAATGGCAAGATCCTTAAGACAGCTAAAAACCCAGTTTTTGGAATATATTGAGATTGAGAGGGGCCGTTCAGTTAAAACAGTCGAGAACTATGACAGGTATCTGGTCAGATTTATCGACTACATTAAAACCGATGATCCTGGGAAAATTACCGACAGTACTGTTCGAGAGTTTAGGTTATGGCTCAACAGACAGCTTTCTGGACACAATAAGAAAAATCAAGAGACCCTATCTAAAAAAACCCAAAATTATTATCTGATTGCTATTAGAGCGTTTCTGAAATATCTAGCCAGACAAGAGGTTAAAACTCTACCAGCAGAAAGGATAGAGCTAGCAAAAGTGACAGAGAGGTCTCTTGATCTAATAACCCCAAATGAGTTGACTAGAATTCTGAATTCTCCAAAAGGTTCTGATGTAAGATCTATGCGAGATAGGGCTATTCTAGAGCTTCTTTTTTCTACCGGATTACGTCTCTCGGAGCTATGTTCTCTTACC
Organism: Minisyncoccia bacterium; assembly: GCA_049298975.1. Taxonomy (GTDB): domain Bacteria; phylum Patescibacteriota; class Minisyncoccia; order Phycocordibacterales; family DATDWN01; genus C7867-006. Next base: position 776 of record JBAQWP010000094.1, on the reverse strand, counting down.
CGAGACATTGATTTAAGCTCAGATGAACTCTCAATCCGTGGTAAGGGTGGAAAAGTTAGAGTAGTTTTTATCTCAGATAAGGCAAAAAAATTTCTAAAGGATTATCTTGGTGCAAGGACAGACATGTCAGAAGCCTTGTTCATTCCCCTATCTACAAAAAAGGCAAAGAAAGTTAAAGATAAAGAAAATCAGGAAAAGTTCGGCTTTTTGGATAAGAGGTCGGTGGAGAGAATTGTAAAACATCACGCAATCAAATCTGGCATTTCAAAGAAGGTCACTCCTCATGTGTTAAGACATATGTTTGCTACTGATTTGTTGTCGAATGGTGCGGACTTGCGCTCGGTACAGGCTCTTTTGGGACATTCTAGTATCTCAACTACACAAATATATACCCACGTAACGGATAAACATCTCAGGGATGTTCACAAAAAATTTCACAATAAAGGGTAATTTTATTTACTCGGACTTATTTTTATGTTACTTTTTCTCCGGAGGGTGTCGTGTTCAAAAAATTCTTAATTCGTTTTTGTGATGTACTTGCTAAGTATCACGAAGGAAAAAGAGACTGGGCAGATAAAGAAAGAATATCGAGGGCACCGATGTGTGGGGTTGAGATCATGGATGAGCTCAATCGCACAGCTGGCTACCATGAGTGGCGTAAAGCCACATGGGCTGAGCGAGCTAATCGCTATGCCGGCGTGGCCGACTAGTGGGTGAACCCACTAAAACCAAAAAGACCGGGCAACCCCGGACTTTAGCTTTTGTAGATTAGTGGT
>JBAQWP010000093.1:0-4994 GCA_049298975.1 Minisyncoccia bacterium | reverse complement strand
AAGTTAGGATTTCCGACGCCAATTAGAGATTGGCTAACTGACAAAAGTGAGGTGGTCTATGACACAATACTGTCCAACAAATATATAGTAGACAGATTTGACACAAAAGTTATTGAGAAAATAATTGACGAACACGTTAGCAAAGTAAAAGACAACTCCCGAAAAATATATACTCTACTCATGCTTGCGCTGTGGTATAATTCATTTATTGAAGATGGAAACTAGCATGATAAATGTATTAAAGGTGGTAATACCTTCAGTTTTGACATTTTTTATCGGTGTTGTCATAACACCATTTTTCACAAACATTTTCTATAAGAATAAGTTATGGAAAAAATCTGCTCGAACTGAAAACACCGACGGAGTATCAAGCGATTTTGCAAATGTTCACAATACATCCGCCGAGCTTTCCACTCCCAGAGTGGGAGGAATAATAATATGGGTTTCTGTCCTAATGTGTGTTTTTTTAATATTTCTGATCTCAAAAATTTGGCCTACGGATCTTACCCAGAAAATCAACTTCTTTTCTAGAGGTCAAACATTAATTCCTCTTGCTACCCTCGTAATTTCGTCACTTATAGGACTCTTAGATGATTTGATGCAAATATTTGGTAAAGGCAATTATGCTAGAGATCCACTTATATATAGGAAACTTAAAATTCTCTCAATCGTTCTAATTTCACTAGCTATTAGCTTCTGGTTTTACATTAAACTCGGAGCTACAGCAGTACACGTACCTTTTTATGGAGAACTTGAGTTAGGATTATGGTTTATTCCATTCTTTATTTTTGTAACTCTAGGGGTTTTTTCCACAAGTGTTATAGATGGTATGGACGGACTCTCAGGAGGGGTTATGGGTATAATTTTTACAGCTTTTTCAGTGATTGCCTTTGTTCACAACCAAATAGACATATCTGCACTTTGCGCAGTTATTGGAGGTGGTATTCTTGCATTTCTATGGTTCAATATCCCACCAGCAAGGTTTTATATGGGTGAAACAGGCATACTTGGACTTACTGTCACCTTATCTGTTGTCGCGTTTCTGACAAATGCATCACTGCTTTTGCCAATCATTGCATTTCCGCTCGTTATTACTTCTTTGTCTGTGGTGATTCAGATATTTACTTACAAATATTTTAATAAAAAAAGGTTTTTTAAAGTCGCACCACTACATCATCACTTCGAAGCACTCGGTTGGAGTAGGGAAAAGGTAGTTATGCGATATTGGATAATAAGTCTCGTATTTGCAATTATTGGGGTGATAGTTGCATTAGTCAGTTAAAAACAGCACACGTTGGACGTATGCTGTCAGGTGGCGGTGTTATACACCGCATTAGTCGTCACTGGTGGGCCGATTACCCTTCTTAAATGCATTTTGGCGACGGGAATTAAGGATATCCTGCACTCCAAAAGTAGAATCTGGCCAGTGATCCAAGTTTTTTTCTTCATCTGAATGGTGCTCAGTATTGACACTACCACTACTTTTACGCAGAAGGTCACGAAGAATTTTGAATAGGTTCATCTGAAGTTCAAGTTTAATCAATCTTTGCCTTTTTGCAAGTTTCTTACCTGTTAAAACAGTCGACAAATGTTATACTATTTTGATGAAAAAGTTGAAAATAGACATACCTTTTGCAATCTCAGTTTTGATTCTTGTTATTGCAGGATACTTAATTTTTGCGTCTGCATCTCTTGGGTTACTTTCTAAAGAGCCTGGTAAGTATGCAAACGTGGCCTTCAGTCAAACATTTTTAGGTCTTTTTCTGGGCTCTGTTGCTTGTATTTTTTTTAAAAATCTTGACTACAAGTTGCTGAGAAAATATTCTCTATATTTGTTCATCATCGCACTCGTAGCCACGATTCTAGTTTTTGTTCCGAGCATTGGAGTATCGCATGGAGGTGCAAAAAGGTGGATATATATTGGCTCACTATCAATTCAACCTTCTGAGTTACTCAAAGTTGCCTATATAATTTTTCTTTCAGCTATATTGTCAAAATTCAAAGATAAAGCTTGGACACTTAAACAAGGTTTTCTGCCATTTCTTGGTTTGACTGCAATAATAGGTGCTGTACTTTTGAAGCAGCCAGATACCGACACATTTCTTATAGCTGCTGTCTCTGGAATATCTATCTACTTATCTGCTGGCGGAAGATGGAGATATGTTTTTCTAGTGGGAGTAATTGGCCTCCTAGGACTGGCCTCCATAGCTTTTATGCGACCTTATGTAATGTCCAGAATAACTACATTTATGAATCCGGAAGCGAACTCACTTGGTAGTGGATACCAAATACAACAATCACTTATTGCTATAGGCTCTGGGGGATTTTTTGGTAGGGGATTTGGACAAAGTATACAAAAATTCAATGTTTTGCCCGAGCCAATAGGGGACTCTATCTTTGCTGTAGCAGGAGAAGAGTTTGGTTTCGTAGGGACTATAACCATAATACTATTATTCGTAATATTTTCGATCCGGGGACTTAAAATTGCCACTAGAGTACCTGACCAATTTGGTAGACTTGTAGTGGTTGGAATTGTTATACTCATCGTATCTCAAGCATTTGTAAATATAGGCTCAATGGTAGGTGTTTTACCCCTTTCAGGTATAACTTTACCTTTTGTTAGCCACGGCGGTACGGCGTTATTTATGACATTGGCAGAAGTTGGGATAATCCTAAATATAAGTAAGAATCAGAGATTTATTTAAATATATATGAAAATAGTACTTACAGGTGGTGGAAGTGGTGGACATTTTTATCCTATAATAGCTGTTGCGCAGGAGCTAAATAAGATATCTAAAGACAATAGACTCATGAAGCCAGAGCTGTATTTCATGTCACCAGATCCATACAATGAGGGCATACTTTTTGAGAATAACTTAACCTTCATAAAAGTAACATCCGGTAAGGTAAGAAGAAATGGAAATGCAAAAAATTATTTATTAAATTTTTTAGATTTAGGTAGGATTGTAGCAGGTACACTGGGTGCAATTTGGAAAATGTTTTCAATATATCCTGATGTGGTTTTTGGAAAGGGAGGTTACGCTTCTTTTCCCGCACTTTTTGCGGCTAGAATCTTGAGAATACCAGTAGTTTTGCATGAGTCAGATTATGAGCCTGGAAAAGTTAATAACTGGGCCGGAAAATTTGCAAGAAGAATAGCAATTTCCTATCCGGAAGCAATTGCTCATTTCCCAAAAGACAAAACTGCTTATACAGGTAATCCAGTTAGAAAAGAGATTCAAGAAATATTTAACGTGGGCGGCCATGAGCATCTTGGTCTTGATCCAAAAATACCAGTTATATTAGTTCTAGGTGGATCACAAGGAGCCAGATTTATAAATAATGTGATCATAGATTCTATACATCATTTGGTAGACAAGTACCAAATAATTCATCAGGTAGGCAAGAATAATTATGAAGTTATGAAGGAAACAAGAGAAGTCGTTCTCCTAGATAACCCAAACAAAGATAGATATAAAATAGTTGACTACATGAAATCTCTCGATTTAAAAGCTGCAGCTGGAGCGGCAGACTTGGTGATATCCAGAGCAGGGTCCGCAATTTTTGAAATTGCACTATGGGGCAAACCATCTATCATTATTCCAATTCCGAAGGAGATTTCTCATGACCAAAGAGAAAACGCATATTCATATGCTAGGTCGGGAGCGTGCACAGTTATAGAAGAAAGAAACCTTACCCAAGGAGTTTTTGTGGCGGAGATAAATAGGATATTACAGAGTCCTGAAATTAGTACTAGTATGGCAAAGTCTGCTCTGCAGTTTGCTCGTAAAGATTCAGCTACGCTTATTGCTAATGAGATTATTGCGATAGCTTTGGAACACGAAAGTTAAAATGAGTAATAAAGTTGTTACAAGATTTGCGCCATCTCCAACAGGCTTTATGCATGTAGGTAATTTACGCACTGGACTTTTTGCATGGCTCTGGGCAAGAAAAAATAATGGTACTTTTATATTGCGTATTGAGGATACCGATAAAAAAAGAGAGGTTGAGGGTTCATTAGAGCATATTAAGAAATCCTTACGTTGGATTGGGATAGATTGGGATGAAGGTCCAGATGTTGGCGGTCCACATGCCCCATACATTCAGTCTGAACGCAGACTAACACTTCAGATATATGAAAAGTATGCACAAAAGTTAATTAATGCTGGATTTGCATATGCTGATTCTAATACTGAAGAGTACATCGAACAGCTACGAAAACAAGCTGAGGTTGAAAAACGAGCTTTTTTGTACCGCGACCACCGTCCAGAAAATACGGCAATTTGGAAGCTTGGTATTCCACTGCGATTCAAAATTAAGGAACCGAAACGAACAGTTTGGCATGATTTAGTGCGAGGTGAATTGTCTGCTGGCCCAGAGGCACTTGATGATTTTATTTTAATTAAAAGTGATGGATACCCAACATACAATTTTGCTCATATTGTAGACGATATTGAAATGGGAATTACTCATATCATACGTGGACAAGAATTTATCTCTTCAACACCCAATTATATTGCTGTTTATGAAGCTCTAAACGCCCCGCAACCACAATATGTTACTGCACCGCCAATAATGGGAGAAGAGGGTAATAAAAAAATGGGAAAAAGAGATGGTGCAAAAGATGTTTTGGAATATGAACGAGACGGTTATTTACCAGAAACGATGCTTAATTTTTTAGCATTTCTTGGATGGAACCCTGGCGGAGAAAAAGAAATTTTTAATACTAAGGAATTAATTGAAGCATTTGATCTATCAAAAATTCAAAAGTCTGGTGCAAGATTTAATGAAGAAAAACTTGACTGGATGAATAAGGAGCATATTAAGCTTTTACCAAAAGAGACATTACAAGATGAGATTTCAAAAAGACTAAAAATAGATGATGAAGAGTTTGTAAAAAGAATTACGCCTACAATAATTGATCATATATCAAAGTGGGGAGATATAGATGCCATGCTTGGGGCAGGGGAGTTTAGTTATTTCCTTGGAAAGCC
>JBAQWP010000092.1:0-10814 GCA_049298975.1 Minisyncoccia bacterium | reverse complement strand
GTGGAGGATCGGTTGCAAATAACGATGCCCTGAATTCTCTTATTGGAAAACCTATGCCCGACATCCAGTTGACTGATAAAGATGGAAAAACGTATACCGCCACTGACTTCAAAGGAAAGAATACGGTCTTGTTCTTTAATGAGGGTCTTATGTGCTATCCAGCTTGTTGGAACCAAATGGCTTCATTCGGCAGTGACCAGAGATTCAACGGTGATCAAATCCAGGCTATATCAGTTGTAGTTGATTCTGCAAAAGACTGGCAAACAGCAATAGCCAAAATGCCACAACTCGCTAAAGCCACCACCATGTTTGATGCAAACGCCAATGCTTCTCGACAGTTGGGCATACTAGCGACTGCTTCCTCAATGCACAGAGGATCACTACCCGGTCACACCTATATAGTCATCGACAAAGAAGGAATCGTTAGATATGTGTTCGACGATCCAAACATGGCGATCGCAAACGATATGCTTTTTAGTAAAATTGGAGAATTAAATTAACAAACTAAAAATATGGACAAAAAACCAACAATGGAAGAATTAATTGAAAAAGTAAATAAACTAAAAGCTACGGGTGAACTCGATCTCTCAATGGAAGAAGATTTGAGTATCGCTATTATGAACCTTATTAGTCTTGAAGAGCACTTCTTCTTCACCGCCAAAAAAACGGGGAAAGACGAATACTTTGATCTACTCAATCAAACGCGAGAAATTAGAAAACAACTCTTGGCTAAGATGATTGATGCACATGAGGGTGAGACATGGTGCATTGCAAAGCATCTTCTTTCGACAACAATGCGGTTAATGGAAGTCGGCACTAAGCTTCAATCGTCCGGTAAAAAAGAAGAGTCAAGAGATATGTTCCAAAAAGCATATGAAGTCTATTCGCTCTTTTGGGCATTGAGATTGAATCTTATTAGTGTGGCCGAAATGCAAAAAGCCGGAGACAAATCTGGCCCTGACAAGCCGATGACAAAGGAAGATTTATTAAGCAAATTAGTCGATTGCTGTAAGGAATAATCAATTAAAAAATAAACATGGAAAACGAATCAGAATACGAAATACAAGAGGAACCAATTCAAAATGAACCGAAAAAGTCTGGTGATAAATATATGATCCCAATAGCCATTGTCATTGCTGGAGCCATGCTTGCAGGAGCTATGGTCTATAATGACAGGAATCAATCATTGCAAGCACAAACTGCCAAGAGTGAGGCTTCACAAATTGGACAAGCGACCCTAATTGACGGCGGAAACATTCTGCCTCTTGAGGCAGAAGAGAAAATGCTGGCTACATTAGTTGCAAACGGTTCTATTGACCCTTCTAAACTGTCGCAAGTAACGGAGCTTAACTTGCTGTGGGCGTATGGCTTGGCTAATAAAAATCAGGTTCTTGAGAGCGGACCTATTATGGACCCGAGGTATGGTGGCCCCACAAACATGGCATCAGTTGGAGGCTGGACGGTAACGACCGGATCGGTAATGGATCACTACAACAAACATACTCTGGCCACTCTCACGTCAGATCAGCAAGCACTTGTGGAGAAAATTGCCAAAGGTATTTACAGACCATGTTGCAACAATTCAACTCATTTCCCGGATTGCAATCACGGCATGGCCATGCTCGGACTTCTTGAGTATCTAGCGTCACAAGGAGCAACGGAGGATCAGATGTGGAATGCGGCTATAACGGCAAATATAAGCTGGTTCCCTGATCAATATCAGACGATCGCACAGTATCTTAAAATAAAAGGTATTGATGCAAAAAGTGTAACTCCACAAATGCTTCTTGGCGTGGAGTATTCAAGCGGTTCCGGTTTTGCAAGAATTGCCGCCCAAGTTCCCCAGTCGGAGCAACAGAAGGGTGGAACCGGTTGTGGAGTTGGAGCTGGAGAAACAGTTACACCACGAGGGCAACAAGGAGGATGTGGGATATAGATATCCACATATGTAGATTTGACATATAGGGTATGGGGGTATAGAGTATAGGTAAAGGTCGATTGTAATAATTAAACTAAATTATCCTATAAATCCTCAAACTTATGTTAGATCAAAAGTTAAAAAAGAAAGCCACTCACAGAGCCAGAATTATACATGGTCAGGTTGGTGGTTTAATAAAAGCGATAGAAGAAGAAAAGTATTGCATTGATTTAATAACACAATCTAGATCAATACAGCTCTCACTCAAAAGTATGGACAGACTACTCTTGGCTAACCATCTTCAAGGTCACGTGAAGCATATGCTCAATGATACAAAACAGGAGCATAAAGCCATCAAAGAGCTTATCGACCTGTATGCACTGTCAAATAAATAACCATGCGCAAGAAAATTACATCATTCTTAAAGAAATTTGGATTGCATGAGGTGAAAGAACCTCAGACATTTTTTGATGTTGTCTGCGGTATGGAGCTTACAGTGGACAAAATCAAGCATACCGCTCTGCACACGGATGGCACGGAATATTATTTCTGTTCAAAGTTGTGCAAGGATCATTTCGTCAACGATCCTGAAAAATACATTGGTTAATTAATAAATTAATTCAAAAATATGAATGACAAAATTGCGTTTGGTGCTGGAGGAATATTGATAGGGGCGATTATTGTTTTGTTGTTAAGCTCCACAGGGCAATACAGATCGATGATGGGAAGAGTAAATAATTCAAACAATACAAATTCAAGCGGTACATTTGGAATGATGAATAATATAGATGCTCATTTCATTGAGCAGATGATTCCGCATCACGATGGAGCGATTGAAATGGCAAAGCTTGCTTTACAAAAAGCAAAAAGACCTGAAATCAAAACTCTCGCTCAAAAAATTATTAGTGCTCAAGAAAAAGAAGTAATAGAAATGCAAAGTTGGTATAAAAGTTGGTTTGGTGGAGATGTTAAAAAAGGAAATACGTATTCAATGATGGGTGGCATGATGTCGCAAGGCGGAATGCATATGGTTGGAAGTCAGCAAGATACTCAAACATTAGAAAATGCAACTGATTTTGATAAAGCATTTATTGAGAATATGATTTCCCATCATCAACTGGCTATTATAATGGCACAAATGCTAAAAGCCGGAACTAATAGACAGGAAATGTTAACTCTTTCCAACAATATTACTGAGTCCCAATCAAAAGAAATAGAACAAATGGAAAGTTGGTATAAGAATTGGTACAAATAAATTATGAGAGATCAAAATTATTAGATTATTAAAAAATTTATTATGAAATTATCTAAATTAATGCATGTAGTCAGTGTTATTGTGGGTTTTGTCGGAATCATTGTGTTTGCAGGTGCCATTATCGGTGGTGCTGATAATCTTGTATTTGGTATTACAAAAGTAGATGCTCTATTTTGTGCCGCAATCCTTATTCTAGTCGCCATTTGGGTTCAAATTGCGACTATTCATCATATGATGCTTGAGAAGAAAGGAGAAGTTGTTTAGTTAAAAACTAATAACAAAAACTATGGAAAATAACAAACATCCATCAAGAAAAGTGTTCGATCCAGTATGTGGCATGGAACTTGATATTGAGAATGTCAGACATTCTTTCGAACACGAAGGTATAGAGTATTACTTCTGTTCTGAGAAGTGCAAAATTGAGTTTATTAATGATCCGGAAAAGTATATTAAAAAAGATTAATTATCTTCAATTAATAACTAATAAAATAAAGATATGAATATCTCACTTAAATCATACGGCTGGAAATGTGTTCTGGGAACCGAGGTGCTATATGTTCTTTGTGTGCTGGGCGGGTTCCTTCCATTACGTTCAGCGGCCGGAATACAGCTTCATCACACCATCTTTGAAACCCTCCCTGGCTTTACGTGGATCAGCTTCGGTAGTTTCATACTTGGTGCATTCTATATGTTCGTTTTCGCTTGGATTTTCGCTTCCTATTTCGTGTGGATGCACAATTCAAGTCTTACTAATAAATAATTATTAAAAAACATGCATAATCACGATGGAAAAAATAATAAAAGTATGATGTGGATGATGGTGATTTGCTGCGCTGTGCCATTAGTTCTTATTCTCTTCGTTGGTGGTCCCGGTAAGGCCTTGGGGGGTTCATCGTGGGTCGTATTCGGCGGAATTACAGCAATGATACTGGCTCACTTCTTTATGATGGGGAAACATAAAGGTAGTGGTAATTCAGATGAACGGAAGGAACTTCATGGAGAAGAAAATAAAAACAAAGATAACAAGGACGATAAAAGTCATTCAGGTCACGAATGTTGTCACTAAAAAATCATTATGGAAAACTCTTACGGCCTCTGGCCACTTGTCATCATAAATTCGCTAGTCTTCCTCATCTTTGCATTCAGCTTTACTAAACCGAAAACTTCGCGTGATTGGCGATCGTTCGGCGGATTTTCAGCGTTCATCGTCGCTCTCTTCACAGAAATGTATGGTTTTCCTCTTACTATATATTTTCTTTATCCTTGGTTATCGGCTAAATTTCCTAATGTTGATTTCTTTGCGCACAATTCAGGACACCTTTTTGAAGACTTCTTTGGTTGGGGTGGCGATCCTCACTTCGGACCGTTCCATATCGCTAGCTATATTCTAATTTTCTATGGTTTCGTGTTGCTATCTAAGGCATGGAAAGTGCTCTACAAGGCACAGCAAGATCATACTCTGGCAACTACTGGACCTTATGCACGTATTCGTCATCCGCAGTACATTGGCTTCATAATGATTATGCTTGGATTCTTCTTGCAGTGGCCTACCCTCCTAACACTTATCATGTTGCCGATTCTTGTGTGGATGTACACACGGCTTGCTAAGAGCGAGGAGAAAGATGCTCAGAAGGAGTTTGGCAATGTATGGGATCAATACGCCAAGGAAACTCCAGCTTTTATTCCACGACGGAAAAAATTAACAGCTAATACTTAAACTATATGGAAAACAGAATCAAATCGTTAATCAAAAAATTGAGTCGGCTAGGTTTTCATGTAAAGCCGAAAAGCAATAACAAGCATATTGATCCTGTGTGCGGTATGGAAGCATCAGCAGACTTATTCAAAGCTGATTATAAAAACAAAAGCTATTATTTTTGTTCCGATCATTGCAAACAACAGTTTGAAAAAAATCCCGAAGCCTATATCACAAAATAATCATGACCAACAACATCGCAAAATCAACTTTATACGGAACGCTCTCAAGCGCGATTTTGCTTGGAGTTTATTTTGCGGTGCTGACATTGGTCTCCGGCTGGAGCTATGCTCTAATCCAATTTGCGGACTTTTGGTATTTCATTGTGAGCTTGGTAGTGGGGTTCGGAATTCAGATCGCTTTGTATCAATACCTTAAAACTCTAGTGCATAGCGGACAGGGCATGGGCAAGGTGGTCGGCGTATCCGGAACCACTTCTACTGCAGCCATGATTTCCTGTTGCGCGCACTATTTAGTGAACTTAGTGCCTGTTCTTGGGATTACCGGACTCGCCACATTTGTTTCCCAATATCAAATCAAGATTTTCTGGGTCGGTCTTGCTTTCAATATTTTCGGTATTTTATTTATCAGCAACAAAATCATTAAATTCAAAAAATCCCATGAATAAAACAATAACAATATTGATATTAGTACTTGCGTTTATAGGAGGCTTCTTGGTTTTTTATAATCCAAAGCCGGCCTCTAGTCCAACGCAAAATAATTCTGATGTTTCCGGTACTTCGCAAAAATGGGAATCTAAAATTAACGAACAAGCCAGTGTTACAGTGACCGTCACACCAACTCTCCTTTCGGAGGAATCGGAAGAGTGGAAGTTTGATGTTGTCATGGATACTCATTCCGTTGAATTGGATCAAGATATGACTAAAATTGCTATACTTATCGATGAACAAGGTAAAGAATATAAAGCAATTAATTGGGAGGGACCGACCGGAGGTCATCATAGAGAAGGAATTATTACTTTTAATAAAATAACACCTGCTCCGAAGTCTGTTGAGTTGAAGATTTCCGACGTAGGAGGTGTTGTCCGGACTTTCTTTTGGCAACTTAAATAAAAAAATATTATGGATCATAATCATCACACAATGCAAGAAAAAGAAAAAACAATTTACACCTGTTCCATGCATCCTGAAGTACAGCAGGATCGTCCCGGCTCATGTCCCAAATGTGGCATGAGGCTTGTTAAGGTTGAAACAAAAACAGATCACAGTGCTCACACTGGCCATGTGATGGGAGATCCATCCAAGATGGGTTTTTGGGAAAAGTTCAAGATGAGTATGTCGATGACGATGGGCATGGATCACACAGGGCTTGCTGGTCGGGAGATGGCTCGACTCATGGAGATAGATATTCGAAATAAATTCTTTTTCTCCCTCATTCTTACAATTCCCATTATTCTGTATTCACCTCTCGGCACCGAGTTTCTGAAGCTCAATCTTCCTTCTCCGATACCCCTACCGTGGCTTCTCTTTATTTTAACAACACCCGTATTTTTATATTCTGGCTGGATTTTTCTCTACTCAACATATTTTGCCCTGAAGAGTAAAGTGCTCAATATGGCGGTGCTTATTGCCGTTGGTATTACAGCGGCCTATGGCTTCAGCGTGTTGCTCACATTAATAGGTAGCGCTGATTCGTATTACGAAGCGGCCGCTATGCTCATTACTTTTGTCCTTTTCGGACACTGGATGGAGATGAAATCTCGCCGCGGAACAACCGATGCCCTTCAAGCCCTTTTCAATCTCGTACCACCTCAAGCCAGAGTCTTTAAAGATGGTAAGGAGATAATGGTTGCAACGGCAGATATACAACTAGGTGACATCATTATTCTTAAGCCGGGAGATAAGGTTCCTGTTGATGGTGAAATTACCGAGGGAGAAACTGCCATTGATGAATCTCTAGTTACTGGAGAATCAATCCCTACTGCCAAAAAAGTTGGAGATCAGGTAATCGGCGGATCGATCAACACTGCCGGATCGGTGAAATTTAAGGCAACAAAAATTGGCAAGGATACAGCTCTTGCACGGATTGTGGCGATGGTTGAAGAAGCACAGAACTCAAAGGCTCCGGGACAAAGAATTGCTGACAAGTTTGCAAAATATTTGGTCATTGGAGCTATTGGATCAGGACTTCTTGTTTTTGGTATTTGGTACTTTGTAGTAGGTAGCACACTTCTTGTTGCGCTTTCTTTTGCTATCGCTACGGTTGTCATCGCCTGTCCTGACGCGCTGGGGCTTGCTACTCCAACAGCAGTGGCTGTGGGGACCGGCCTTGGAGCAAAACACAATATTCTTATAAAAGACGCACCGACTCTTGAGCAAGTCTCAAAAATCCAAGCAATTGTTCTCGATAAAACTGGCACTCTCACAGAAGGAAAACCAAAAGTAACCGATATAGCGACGGCAGATGGATTTGAGGCAAATGAAGCACTTCGCCTAGTCGGTGCGGCTGAAGTGAAATCATCCCACCCTTTGGCTGGTGCAGTCCTAGATGAGATTAAAAAACGTGGCCTTACATTACCAGAGTCTGTTGATAAGTTTGAAAACCTTTCGGGTTTGGGAGTGAAAGCTATCGTTGATGGAAAATCAGTACTCATCGGCACAGTGAGGCTTATGAAAGAAAGTAACATCGCTCTCGGTACATTGGAGAAAAAAATAAACGAATTCTTAGAAAGAGGAGAAACGATTATGATCCTTGCTGTTGGTGGTGCCATCAAAGCAGTAATTGGTGCGGCTGATCCAATAAAGCCAAATGCCATAAAAGCAGTAGAACGTCTTAAGCTACTTGGAATAGAAATCGCCATGATTACCGGCGACAATAAAATGACTGCAGATAAAGTAGCGAGTCAGATTGGCATTGAAAGAGTTTTTGCGGAAGTAATGCCTGCGGACAAAGCAAGCTATGTTAAAAAACTTCAGCAGGAAGGTAAATTCACCGCAATGGTAGGTGATGGCGTTAATGACGCACCCGCGCTCGCTCAGTCCGATGTGGGTATTGCCATTGGTGCAGGCACGGACGTAGCCATAGAGACTGCTAAAGTCGTGCTGATGAAATCTGACCCGTTAGATATATTGAGGGCTATCACTTTGAGCAAAGCGACTGTTCGCAAAATGAAGCAGAATCTTTTCTGGGCTTCAATATATAACATTCTTGCGATACCGGTTGCCGGAGGAGTTCTTTACCCAAACTTCGGTATTATGCTCCGCCCAGAATTTGCCGCTCTTCTTATGAGTGTTTCCTCAATCATCGTCGCTACCAATGCAGTTCTGCTTAAGAGAGTCGAGAAAGATTTAATTTCATAATAATATGATCTCCAACAAACTTAAAACTATTTTTGCTCTCTCCATACCGCTCTTTATCGCCCATGGAATAGAAGAGTTCGCAACTCACTTTTACGATATTGATACCCATGACCAAGCGATCTTTGGGCTACTATCATCGTTGTCTAATCATGGTGCGACTTTCGTGGTATTCCAGATTATGTTTTGGATTCTCCTTATTGTTTCTTTCCTTTTGATTCTGAGCGAGCAATGGAGATTAAGAGTAATGATAATACCAGGACTAATCTATGTTTATGAACTGCACCATCTGTATAAAGCGATAGCCGTTGGCGGCTACTACCCAGGTCTTGTCACCGCATTACTCTTTCCGGTGATTGGGTACTTTTTCTGGAGAGAGTTGCTAAAATTATATAAAATTAATCAATAAATAATTTATGAAAAATAAACTAATATTAGGAATCATTACGGTCGTAATCGTTATCGGAGGAATAGTAGTTCTGCAACGGCCAGATACTGGTAATAAAGTGATGGCAGGCACTTTCTCGACAGATATTTCTGGCCTTGCTGAAGCCAAACAAAGCGAAACTGTTGAACTCAAGAATGGCGACACTTACAATCTCACCGCATCTATTGTTAAGAAAACGATCGGCAACAGTATGGTCAAAATGCTTGCATACAACGGAATGATTCCGGGACCGCTCATCAAGGTAGAGCAAGGCGCAGAAGTAACACTCAACTTCACCAATAACACCGATGTTGACACTACGATCCACTCTCACGGGGTACGACTTGAGAATAAATTCGATGGCGTGCCGGATGTGACGCAGAAAGAGGTTAAACCTGGTGAATCTTTTACATATAAAATAAAATTTCCTGATGCCGGCATGTACTGGTATCACCCTCATATTCGAGAAGATTACGCACAGGAGCTCGGTCTTTATGGCAACTACCTTGTTGTTCCAAATGACCCGAATTACTGGTCACCAGTTAATCGTGAAGTTGCGCTGTTTGTAGACGATATTCTCATAGAAAACGGTAAGATCGCGACATTCAGTAAAGCATCTGCCGACCGCACTCTTATGGGACGATTCGGCAATACCATGCTTGTAAACGGCGAAACTGACTACACACTTCAAGCAAAAGCAGGAGAAGTAATTCGCTTCTACCTCACCAACTCGGCAAATACCCGAACATTCAATCTTTCCATTCCCGGAGCAAAGATGAAGCTAGTCGGCGCTGATGGTGGCAAATATGAACGTGAGGTGTGGAGTGACGGTGTGATCTTGAGTCCTTCTGAACGAGCCGTTGTCGAGGTGCTCTTTGCGAAAGCCGGATCGTACAAACTTGAGCACAAAACTCCGGAACGTACTTACACGCTCGGCACAGTTACAGTCTCTAGTGAAAAGATAGCTACTTCGTTCGATAAAGAATTTGCGGTACTGCGGAGAAACTTGGATATTCAATCCGAGATTGATGCATTCAGATCATCCTTTAATAAACCAGCCGACAAACGTTTGAAACTCACGATTGATATGGGTACGCAAATGCAGGGCATGATGCAAAGCAATACTGGCGGTCATAATATGAACATGATGGGCAACGACAGTCAGATGATGCCAAACAGTGAAATGGTAGCAAGCGGTGATCCTATTGAGTGGGAAGAAAACAACGCGGCGATGAATACTATGTCCAATCCGGAAATGATGAAGTGGGTTATCCAAGACGAAGATACCGGTAAGAAAAACATGGACATTGATTGGAACTTTAAAGTTGGTGACAAAGTGAAAATCAAGATCACCAATGATCCGAAATCAATGCACCCAATGCAACACCCTATTCACTTCCACGGTCAGCGATTCCTGGTGCTCTCAACAAACGGCAAGCCAAATGACAATCTTGTCTGGAAAGATACTACCCTCATTCCAAACGGCGATACTGTTGAGATTCTAGTTGAAATGACAAATCCCGGTGAATGGATGGCGCACTGTCACATTGCCGAACACTTAGAGGCTAGCATGATGTTTGGCTTTAGGGTTGAATAAAAAATCATCATAGAAGCAGACAAAAGAAGGATTCCAAAGACCTCCTTACCTTTTTTATGGTATTAAATATTTGTTATTACATGGCTACAAACAAGGTTCATTTGCGGGTTGAAAAAGTGACCTATTTCTGCTAAAATGACTAGTTCATGGAGAAAATAATTTCCTTGGTCATCGGGGGCATTCTACTCGTAACCGCACCCTTCGTTGGATCAAAAAATGATACAAATCAAGATATTTCTACACAACAAATTACAAACAGAGAGGTTGTGGAGTATGAAATACAGTCGGGTGACACATTCACAAAGGTTTTAGGATCTTTTGACGTATCTTATGATCAAGCCCTAACTATTCTAAGTTCTTCAAAAGAGGTGTTTGATTTTACAAAAATCCAAACTGGAAAGGTTCTTAAACTAATCTTTGTGAAGAAAGCACTTGCTTCAATCGAGTATCCACTTTCAAGTGATACTGTTCTTATTGTCCAAAAAAATGATGATACTTTTAAAGCCGTCGAGAAACCTATTGAATATGATGTAAAAATTGTTAC
>JBAQWP010000091.1:0-10753 GCA_049298975.1 Minisyncoccia bacterium | reverse complement strand
CACTACTTGTATTAGTGCTGGATTGAAACGTAAATAGAAAATATCTACTCCATCAACAGCCTGTCCTGCAGTATTAAGCATTACGTCAACAGTGAAATTTGAACCAGGGGCATGTGAACCAGAAGATGGAGAGGTGCTTAGAGTGACACCTCCAGTAGATGTAGGTGTTGGTGTGGGAGTGGGAATTCTTGTTGGTGTTGGAGTAGGGGTAGGGGTTGGACCTCCCATGTAGTAGAAACATGTTTTATCTACTCCTACAAGTGGATCAGCAAATGAAGCATTACTACAAGAAACCCCGTTTGTATATGTTCTATATACGAAAGTTCCGTTTAGACCATAAGCTACAAGTGCAGTTCCAGAAAATGAACATGTACCGTACTCATATGCACAGAATGTGTAACCTGCTGGACCTATTGGGGTTCCAGGAGTAGGTGTAGTGGTAGGTGTCGGAGTTCCTGTTGGTGTTGGAGTGGGGGTAGGTGTAGGAGTAGGACCTCCATACGATTCTAGAAAATTCTCCACAGACCAACCAGCTCTACCTGTATCATAAATTACATACCACCAATTATAGCCTCCTTGATATACTGGCCCACTCATTACTGTTCCTAATGAGCCAACTGGTTGAGCACCCAATATTATTCCAGATGTACTTGGTAGATCTCTTACATTCAAATTTGAAGTTGCTTGCACTTTTTGTCCAGAGGTGAACTTACTTGATGGAGTCGGAGTTGTACTTGGAATCGGAGTTGTACTTGGAAAAGGAGCTACTGTTAAAAACCTTCCCGCAGACCAACCATCAGCACCACTAGCATAGTCAACCTTCCACCATGTATATCCATTAAATGTGGCTGGACCATCTACAACAACCCCATTGCTTCCTACAAATTGGTAACCTATCCTTGTGCCACCCGCAGTTGACCTAACACTTAGAAGAACAACGGTTCTCACATTACTACCTATTGCTATATTGGACACAGGAGCTGAAGTAGGTGTGGGTGTAACAGATGAACCAGACTGAACAAAACATGCCTTATCTACTCCTGGAAGTGGATCACCAAATGAGGCGTTATTACAAGGAGCACTTCCCTGAAATGTTCTATAGAAATATGTACCATTTAGACCATATGCGACCTGAGCAGTCCCAGAGAAAGTACAAGTGGAGTACTCGTACGCACAAAAAGTAAAGCCTGAGGGACCTACAGGTGTGGAAGTTTGCGCCGTAAGACTACTGCCTGAAAATAACATCACGAAAACAAAAAATATAGCAAAAATAGCGCTCTTTACTTGTGATCTCATTGAATTTTGTTAACTTTTAATATGATAACCAAATTGTAGCACTGTCTGAAACCCTAGGGTATAAAATAGATGGCAATTCTGGGGATAACAACAAAAGGAAAAACCTTAGTTTGACGTAACAAACTTTATATTTTAATCAAATCCAATTTCCTTCGATGGAAAAACTTTCTTATTTCTTCAAATAATATGACCGAAAGAGCTGTTGGTATTATCAAAACCCAGTCGTAGAGCCCAAGCGGTACTGTATGAAGAAGGCTATTCATAATTGGTGTATATATCGCGATAAATTGTAAAACAATCACAATACATGTTGCCCATATTAGATACATATTTGAAAACCAGTTCATATTAAACACTGACTGACTTTCTGATCGGCAATTCCAAGCGTTGACCCATTGAAAAACTGCCAATGTTGTGAGTGATATTGTCCAGGCTTTTGAAATATCTATCTCATAATATTTACTAAATAAATAGAGTGTTCCCAGCATCATAGGAATAGCCATAACAATCATTCTTTGGATCATTAAGGAATCAACAATATATTTTTTAGGGTGTTCAAATTTTCCAGACAATAATCCCCTTTCTTTTGATTCCATTGCTAATGCAACAACTAGAAATCCGTCGGTAACAAAATTAAGCCAAATAATTTGGGTAGCAAGAATTGGAAGTGGAAATCCAATAAAAAGAGCTGCCGAAATCACCAATACTTCTCCAGTATTTGTAGAGAAAAGATACAGTATGACTTTTTTTATTGTTTTATAAATACTCCTTCCTTCCTCAATAGCCGAAATAATACTCCCAAAATTATCATCAAGTAAAACTATATCTGACGCTTCTTTTGCAACTTCTGTGCCAATTTTGCCCATAGAAACACCGAGGTCGGCTGCTACAAGAGACGGTGCATCATTTACTCCGTCTCCCGTCATAGCAACAACCTCACCTCGCTGCTTATATATATTAATAATCCTCATCTTATGTTCAGGAGTAACTCTTGCAAAAACTGTCGTAGTTGCAAGCTTATCCTTAAGCTCAACATCATACATTGATTCAACTTCTTCACCGGTAATAATAGTGTCGCCGTCTTTGTATATTCCAGCTTCTCTGGCAATTGCCTCAGCTGTTATCTTGTGATCTCCTGTAATCATCACCACTCTAATACCTGCTTCCTTTGCTCGACTCATCGCTTCGAAAACTTCAGGTCTAAGAGTATCTTGCATAGCAAAAAATCCAATGAAAGTAAGCGAGCTGACTGATTCTGGTTTAAGATGTTTCGGAACATCGTTATTAGTAGCAACAGCGATTACCCGTAGTCCCTCTTTAAACATGTCTATAAAAGTAGCTTCAATTTCTTCTCTCTCTTTTATTGAAAGAGAATCATTCTTTCCATTGCGTTTTATATGGTCACACATTGAAAGCACAACTTCTGGCGCGCCAACCACTGTCATTACTGATTCTTTTTCAGTCTTATTAACACTTGCGTGATACTTTAATTTATAATCAAAAGGAATTTCTGAAATAAGTGGTGACTGTAGCAGAACATCCTCCTTCTTAATTCCGAGTTTCTCTCCAAATACCAACATCGCCCCGTCTGTTGGATCTCCAGAAATACGCCATTCTTTTAATTCTTCGGCATACAAGAGTCTGGCATTTGCGACAAGTGAGGATGCTCTGCCTAGATATGACAACTCATCATGGGTGGCAATATTTATTACTTTTTCTCCTGATTTGATTTCTCCTTTTGGTTCATACCCAATACCACCTACTTCATATATTTTCCCATCTATCCATACCTTACGCACAACAAGTTCGTTTTTAGTGATCGTTCCTGTTTTGTCCACTGCGATAACTCTTGCTTGACCAAGAGCCTCAACAGCTTGAAGTTTTTTAACTAACGCATTTCTTTTGGACATACGTCTCACCCCAGTTGCGAGAACAAGCGTCATAACAATAGGAAGACCCTCTGGAATAATTGAAACGGATAATGAAACCACTATTTTAAACATTTCTTTTGCTGTATTACCTTGGAAAATACCAACAAAGAAAAGTACTATGCTTATTATTAATACAATAAAGATTATTACTCGTGAAAGGTACCGAATATTTGCTTTGAGTGGAACTTCAGAATCTATTGATGAAATTTTCTCAGCTATACCACCGATTACCGTTTTGAGACCTGTAGCAACAACTATAGCTCTACCATTCCCCGCGACTATATGGGTACCTCTCCATACCATATTCTTTTGTTCAGCTGTGGGTAATTCATCTGTATCCATCACGTCCACAATTTTATATATAGGTTCTGATTCTCCAGTAAGAGATGCTTCATCAACTTTTAGACTTTGAGAAAGAATGACCCTGGCATCAGCAGGGACACGTTCACCTTCTTGTAAAATAAGAATGTCACCTGAAACAATTTCACGATCTGGAATTATATATTCCTCACCATCACGAAGAACTGTGGCGTTTGTTTCCACAAATTTTTTCAATGCGAGAAGCGTATTTTGAGCTCTACCCTCTTGAATCATGCCGGCAACAGCATTAAATATGAGGACTGCCAAAATTACTGAGCCATCTACCACCTCTCCCAATAAAAATACTATTGCACTTGCAATAAGAAGAATGTATATAAGTGGACTCTCAAATTGGCCTAAAAAAAGACTTAGGACTGACCTAGATTTCTCTTCCGGAAGAGCGTTTAAACCATATAGTTTTTGACGTTCAGCAACTACATCAAGAGATAATCCTCTCTCTGAACCACCAAGTTTATTAAATGTTTTTTCTAATGAAAAGGAGTACCAGTCATGTGACATGCAACAAATTGTATCAAAATAAATGTCGATTTACTTTATTTTTAATTAAATAAGTATAAATACTCGCCATAACCTTGATTTTTCATGTCTTCTTTTGGAACAAAAAGTAAGGAGGCTGAGTTGGTGCAAAATCTTCGTCCGCCCTCTTCTATCGGACCATCATTAAAAACATGACCTAAATGACCCGCGTCACTACGCACTTCAGTACGAGTTGTTGATAAGGAGTTGTCCTCATGAAGCGTCACTGAGTCATCATCGATTGTTCTCCAGAAACTTGGCCAACCAGTGCCCGAGTCATACTTATGCGTGCTTGAAAAAAGAGGTTTTTTGGTTACGATATCAACATAGATTCCCTCTGCTTTATTGTCCCAGTATTTATTGTTAAAGGGCGATTCCGTGCCGTTTTCCGCGACGACATGATATGCGAGCGGATCAAGGTTTTTGAGTAGCTCTGCGATCTCCTCGTCAGTATAGTCATAATCTCCATTGATTTTTTTATTTATAGGAGCAGCTTGTTCACTTTCAAGGAATTTGATAGCCGCATCTTTTGCCCAAGTTTCTTCGATAAAACCAGCCCTTCCAGAACCTTTTTTATAGCGTTCATAGTGGTCACTGGCTTTCTTGTAATAATCTTGATGGTATTCTTCTGCTTTGAAGAAATTGGTAAATGGTAAAACTTCTGTAGCTACTTTCTTGCTAAACAGACTACTACTCTCTAGGCGCTTTTTTGAATCAAGGGCAACATCTTTTTGTTTATTATTGTGATAGAAAATAGCAGTTGTGTATTGGAATCCTCTATCTGCGAATTGGCCTTGGGTATCTGTCGGATCAATGTGCGACCAGTAGATGTCCAAAATCTTTTCAATAGAGATAATCTTGGGGTCATAGGTTATTTGTACAGCTTCACGATGTGCCGTGTTACCCTTTACTACCTTGAGGTACGTCGCATCCTGCTTACTCCCACCAGCATACCCAGAGACAGCACTCACAACACCTTTTTCTTCCTGGAAAAACGCTTCTGTGCACCAAAAGCATCCTCCTGCCAAGGTAATTGTTTGGAGAGTGGTCGAAGTCGCGTTTTTTATCGCTACGTTACCAACTGAGGTTTCACTTTTCATCATTGCCTTAGCATTTTTTTCTACACTATTCTTCGGAGCAAAACGTTCTATGAGCGACTCCTCAAAGTTAATAGTCGCGCCATAACCAGAATCAAGAATTGCTGTTTCGATCTTTTTGTCGTAGCCGGTAAGAATAGCCACGCCCACAAGAATAATAAGTACTCCAAAAATCTGCTTAACACGATCGGTTGCACCCGAGTGGCTAGTGATTTTGTTCACTAGTTGCCCCCCAAAGTAGGCAATAAGGAGAAGTGAGATAGCTAGGCCGAGGGTGAACCCCAACAAATACACAAAGCCAACCGCAAATCCTGCTGGAAGTATGGTGGCGATGATAAAAAGGTATGTTGGAGAGCAGGTGGTAAAGACTGGCCCTAAAGCAAGTCCGATAAGCGCGTCACCAGAATAATTCTTTTTCTGATATCCAGTGCCAATGGCTTTATTACCTAAAATGCTTAGCTTCTGCACGAACGGAATACTCGACCAAAGAGATGGGAAGACAATCGCGAGCCCCACAAGCACTATGACCGTCCCCGAGAATACACTCCAAAACATCTGTGGAATATCAATAAGAAGTGTTGATGCTTTTAGAAGAAGTGTGAACAGGACGACAGAAATAGAGAGTGATCCTATCACCACAATGGAGCGCCTAGATAAACGTCGCCCCTCGGTCTCTGAAGAACCAATAACAATAGGCAGAAGTGGCAAAATACACGGCGCTAGTACCGTTAGTATCCCCGCAAGTATTGCTATCAAAAAGAAAATCATATTATTGTATTTGCGAAAGTAGGTTTTCGAGTTTTGAACCACCACTCCACTTTTTGATCATGTTGCCGTCTTTATCCACCTGAACCAAAGTATGCTGATAGGTAACCCCATATTTTTTCTTCAGTGCTACTTCTTTGTCGTAATCAGTCTTAAGTATAGTAACTCCGGTTGGGATTGTGCTCACATTTTTCTCTATATCTCCATTTAGCGCCTTGCATGAAGGACACCATGTTGCATGGAAAAATAGCACCACATCGCCAGTTTCTGCATTAGCGATTTTTTCTGCACTGTATGCTTCATATGATCCTGCACTTACAGGTTTAGTTTCCACTACCATTTCGGGGGTGTCTGAACCTAAAACAGGCATAGTGTTAGTTACTTCATTTACAACATAATCTTTTTGTATATCGACACCAACATCTTTTGAAACTCCTTTTGGGCCAGCAAAGGCAAAAAATCCTATTACCACGATAACAGGAATTCCAATTATAATTCCAATATTTTTATTCATACTTTATTTATTAATTAATTTGATAATACTTTTAAAACTTTTACTAACTTACTTGATAGCTCACCCTTCACTGGCATATAACACATCGTCTGCCCCATCCTGTGCCCCTCGACTACACCATAAGCTGAGAGGTAGGCGAGCTGGTGCGATGCAAGGGACTGGGATATATGTGCTAGCTCGGATATTTCGTTTACGCAAAGATCTTTCTTTGCACCAAACACTATCCGAAGAATCTTCTGGCGTTTGGCATTCCCAAGTATTTTCATCAGTAATAAATTTTCACTTTCTTTGTTCATGGTATCTATTTAATTCCGAGCAACTCTGTAAGCTTTGGCTTATCAAAACCAAGTACCATCTCTTCCCCCACAAAAATTACTGGCACGCCCAACTGACCACTTCTTTGTAACATTTCCTGCCTTTTTTCAGCATCGTTGGCTACATCGTAATCCGTAAATTCAATCTTATTTTCTTTAAAGAATTCTTTTGCATCATGGCAAAAGTGACAAGTGGGTGTTGAGTATATGGTGACTGCTTTCATATTATGCAAATGCGTTAATTATTAATTATGAACATATGACAAGATGTTCATAATTAATAATACACTACCCTCTCGTATTTATGCAAACAAACCGCACAGACTTTATAAACGCTCGGGTCATTCGGACAAGAGTTTCCTCATTTTGTACAGATTTTATCATAATGTTTCTTTTCTACTGGTTGCACTGAAAGTCTCATTCCCCTTTTCACAACAAACATATCATTAAAAAATGTTTCATTTTTCAATTCGTTCAACGAAAAAACTTTTTTGAATTTCATAACAAATTTCAGATCAACAGAATCCCAACGTGGATTTTCTTTTGTAGACTTAGGATCATACTTATATGACTTTTTATCAAACTGAGTAGGATCCGGATACGCTTCTTTATTAACCTCTGCAATACCTGCAACACCTATCTCTTCGCAAGACGAATGATAGAAAAGTACCTTGTCCCCCTTCTTCATCAGACGAATATAGTTACGGGCCTGATAGTTGCGTACATCATCCCACATCCCCACTTTTTCTTGCTTAAGGTCATCTATACCATAGCAACTCGGTTCCGATTTCATAAGCCAGTATTTCATGTGTTCAATTATACCACTATCAAAACAGACTTAAATATTTGCAATAAAAAACAACAGGAATTTCCTTATTTTCACAAACCTAAAAAAACTTATGAAAAAGAAAACCTCGTACTCGACGAGGCACGAAGCTTTCTGTCGGTACGAGGTGTGGTTGTTTAGAACGGTTCAATTCTTGGATACAAGCCGGGCTTCCTTAGATTGATCTGCTCGAGCTCCTCACGTTTAACGGTGACGAGTTTGGCCTCTCGCGAGTAGTTCTCCCTAGAGAGCCAGAACGTGTAGCGCATTGGCATTCCTTCCTGACGCGACACGGGATCAGCTTGAGGAATCCCAGCGAACTGACCAGCCTGGCTGAACGGATCTCCAGGCCGACTGGGATCGAAGTCGCCATAATGGACACTGAAGTATAGGTCATTCCCCATTGCAACCATAATCTGGCTAAGATGGGTTGTGCCGTTGCAGCTTTGCATATCACTGACACCATGTCCGGCAGCACTGATCTCCTCAGTGTTGTAACCTTCGCGATCCGCCACGAGTGAGAGACAGACTTCTTTCGTTAATCCGTCGGACGAATCTATTAGGAATGCCAGCACCCGCTTTGAGAGTTCAGACCCATCCTTGGCTCTGAAAATCATATACCTCAAGGCCGCGATCTGCTTAGTAGTATACATAAATATACCCCTTTCAATGTGCTACTTCATCCAGGCGGAGTACCTAGATTTCAGTACAAATTAACATAACTGTGTTTATATGTCAATAGCGACTAAAAGTCATTAATTATTAAGAAAACCTTAAACCACATAGGAATTTACTCTTACTATGCAGAATTTTATCTGAATACCATTGTGCCAGAATCAGCTTTTAGCATGAACACTAACTCGCCTTTACTCGTAAACATATAACTTTGCACCGATCCCAAAGCTTGAGTGAAATCCTGTTCTTGTGAATCCTGGCATGCCATGAGTGTAGACATCATTCTTGTAAAAACAAGATTTTTCCCTGTAACTTTGTAGTCCCCTCCTACCCCATTGCAGTCTGTCGTTGCACCAAACCTCCCGTCATTCTCCAGTGTAAGAGTAAATGCCTCAGGTTTTTTTGGTATTATAACCTTTCCGTCATTCATAAGAGTTTTGACCCAAACCCACTTCTTCATACCGAGAGTCATTCTGTTTGGATCGGCCTCACCTTCAAAATTTTGTACAAGCTCCCCTATTTGATTTGATTTTACGTCATAATTCACCCACACACTTTTACCCAGAGAAGGCTGAACTGCAAATGACTCCCCTGCTTTTCTCTCCGTAAAATTGTAAACTGCTCTACCATCTCTTATTTCAACTGTTTGTGGAGCTATTCTGTCTCCTAAAAGCATAGCATTTGTTGCTGTGTATGTTCCTCCATTATTTATTGCGAGCACAGCATAGTAGAAAGTCCCACTTCCTCCTGGATTATTAGCATAAAGCATTGCTGCGTCAGTGTCCTTATCTCCATCCAAATCCCCCATAACTGGTTCACCAAAAAGCATCAAAATGTTTTTTGTAGATGAATTGGGAGCTACCGCAATTTCGGCCTTACCATTTACTAAATTGAAAGTATCATTTCCGATTTTAACTGTAATATTTTTTACGCTTGGGGTATCAGTTATTCCAACTGGACCTTTCGGTTCCATTTTTCCGGAAAGAAGCATAAGACCAATAATTAAAAATATAATAACTAAAACTATAGAAATTGTTGTTTTGTTCATAGGTATACTATATCACCATTTTGAGTGGTCAATTATTACAAAAATTTCTTTATGATATTAGATCTTTAGCTTCGGCGAATGTATGCGGATTCGAAACTTATAGTTTCAGAACTCTTGTACTGTTTTTTATTTTCCTTAGATGCTTAATGTTGTGACTACCTATCTCTTTAATATATTTTGAAACAGCTTCAATCCCAACGATCCTCACATCACTTTGTTTTTTATCTATTTTGGCACTCACACCAAAACTTGCCAAAAGCATCAAGACAGAATTTGCAAGCGGCCTTGAGGCACTTTTAAAAGCAATTTTTAAGTATGAATATTTTTTCCCGTTTACAGAATATGAATTTGTATAAAAACATCCGTCTGTATCAATTAATCCTCGCAAACATGCTTTTGAAAAACTCTTATTTATCTTTATCCAATCTGGAACATCAATTTGCTGCTTAACCTTATTACCCTTCACCAATCCAATGCTCTGACAGTAGTCAACTAGATTCTTTCTTTGAACTACAACATCGACGGCTTTTGCATTTTTAAGCTTATATTTTTTTGGTTTTACACCAAATAACTCTTCGATTAAATTCGATACGAATAATATATAGTTCTTTTCTTCGCTAGAGAGGGTTATGTGAACGTGGTAAGGGGCAATTCCCCCATCACCCAACATCACACCAACAAACTCGGCCAACTTATGAGAGGTTTTTGGAATTTTTATTTTCTGAATAGTTTTAAAACCCTTAGCGGTTTTTTTATTCTTCCCGACTTTATTCCACCATTCTTGCCATTTTTCTTTTCTATAATTCTCGTTTAAAGAAATGACCCCATAAGCCGCCAACCTGTTCCTGCCTCCTATTTCTCCAATCCTACTTAAATGCTCATTCCAATCAAAGATCTTATATGGCTTAGGAATAGAAATTTCAGCCAGTTTTGATAATTTATTAGCTGAAACATGCGACATGCTATATTTTTCTCTTGACCAATCAGTTAATGTCCTTATTCCTATATTTAATATATTTGCCTGCTTAGTGCTCGTTATCCCTAATACCCTCCTTGTATCAAGGATAAATTTTCTCTGCAAACCTTTCCTACCAAATTTTATTCGATTATATTTTAACGTCTTAGGCATCTCTCCATTATACACTTCATTAATGAAATAATGTATATTGCCTATGTGCCTGGATGAGTCGCATAGTGGCCGAGTGCAGCGGTTTACTAAACCGCCATACTAGAAATAGTATCGTGGGTTCGAATCCCACCTCATCCGCAATTTTTCGAAAAGGGTTTCTGAATGCAAAATGGGGTCGGCGCGAAGTGCCGACACTAATGTATTCCCCCCGCCGAATCCAGAATCCAAAAGGGTTTTCCACGCTCCGCGTGGCTCCTCGTT
>JBAQWP010000090.1:0-8281 GCA_049298975.1 Minisyncoccia bacterium | reverse complement strand
AAATAACATTCTCCGATAAAACTAGCCTTTTAGGTAATGTTATCAGTTCAATTAAGAACAATAATATCCCTAAATACACTGGAGCTGAAAACGGCACCTGGCTCTGGACTCCGATACTCCAAATTACTCCGGAATACACCAAGAAAATACTGTCTGATGCAAAAAGGAATGGAATTAAAAATATCTATCTTTCTATTGATTCTTATTTGGACATTTTTGTAATGCCAGACGGCCCAGAAAAAAATACAAAGAAAAAAGAGTTTGATAATATAATCGAGAACTTTATCGTTGAAGCTGATAAGTTAAACATTTCAGTTGATGCAGAAGCTGGGTGGAGGAACTGGGCAGAGTTAGGTAATTCTTATAAAGCCTTTGCCACAATGAGCTATGCTATTGAGTTTAACGAAAACCATAAGCTGGGTTTTAGAGCTTTTCAATATGATGTCGAACCATATCTCTTGGACTACTTTTCTGAGGACCAAGAAAAAGTTTACGGAAATCTAATAAATTTAGTGGATGAGTCAGTAGCAAAACTAGATAATACAAATTTGTTACTATCTGTTGTTGTGCCAGAATTCTATGATGGTAGTAGTGCTGACACTCCCAAAATATTTTATGCTGGAGAAAGACTCTACCCTATTGAGCAGTTACTTCGAGTCTTAGATAAAAGAATAGGAAGTACTATTATAATCATGGCCTATAGAAATTTTTCCCAAGGTCCTAACGGATCTATAGAGATCTCAAAAGATGAAATAGCATTAGCCAACAAATACAAAACGAAGATTATTTTGGCCCAGGAAACAAGTGAAGTTCTGCCTTCGTATATAACATTCTTTAACCTAAAGAAAACTTACTTTGTAAATGAAATGAATACACTAAATAGCTTCTTCAGTAAGGAAAAAAGCTTTGGTGGTATTGCTACACACTACATAAATACTTTAGCATTATTAAAATAACCCGAGGTTAATCGGGTTATTTTAACTTGAGAAATTATTACTATTTCTTCTTAGCAACCTTTGGTTTTGCTGCTGGCACTGTCAGATCCGACACTACCTTTGTTGATGCCCAATCCTTTAGTTTTTTGATAGCATCCATAACCCCTCTCCTTTCTTTGTATGCCTCACCCACAGCAACAGCTTCCCCATTACTTGAAAGCAGTCTCCACCTGAATCCGCCTTTCTTATCTTTATAGACTTCAAACTTTGTTGTCTTTGCCATTTCTTGTATATATGAATTACTAATATAACTAAATTGTATCACATTATCTCAAATTAATGATAGATAGTTTTTTAGACCGACTCCACTTTTTTATTTCAGCCTCTCTTTTAGAGGCATCCGATCTATTTTTGTGTTTCTCTGTATAAACTATCCTTCTAACTCCATGTGAGCGAGTATAGCGACTGTTTTTACCCAGCTTGTGCTCCAGAAATCTCCTTTTTACATCTGTAGTTATGCCAGTATAAAGTGACTTATCTAAGCACTTGATTATATATAGGTAATACATGAATTCTTAATAACAAAATCCTCTCCAGGAGTCTCTTATGTGACCACTTATCACTCTCCATCAAAATCCACAACTAACGTACTTTAGAAAATTTCACAATACAACCTAAAATGACAGATAAATATATTTATTAACCTAAGGCTGCTATCTCCCTTTCAGCAATTGTAGCAAGATCTTTGGTGTGTTCATCTTGAGATGCTGCCACCCGTGCATCCTCAAAATATCCAAAGGCTTCATTACGATATTTTGTTTTGGCAAAAAGCCTGCCCATACTTATTTGTGCCCCAATATTTGCCCTATTGCTAGCAACACGACTCTCATAATCAGCAACTGCCAATATGTTTGCTTCATTTTCGCATTGTTCGTAATATTTTCTAACCTCTTCAATTGTATCGACATGTTCAATACCCTTAGTATTAATTATATCAACCAATACATCCTCAGATATTCTTTCTGGTACTTTAAATTCTTCCATAACTATATTGTACCAAATATATTGACCGTGGTTAGTCTAAAATATTTGAAAATTCCGAACAAAGCTGGCCGACTCGAGCTAGAACCGTGATTGGTCAAGCCCAGATTGGCGGATTTAGCTAATTTAAGAATATCATATCGACGGGTCTCGAGCATACTGCTTTATTCAAAAAGTGACAAAAGTGACACAGGATTGATACTTTGTTGTGTCACAATAAAAGCAGTTAAAACCAACCGAGTTTGTCTAATCTATTTTTATAAGCATTAAATACTTCATTAAATCTTGAAAATGAATTGTTGAAAAATCCTGATTTCAAAGGCTTCCAATCATCCTTGTGTTTTTTCGCTTCTTCCATAAGCTCAGTTACAGGATTTTCTGCTTTAAATGGGCTTCTATTTTTCCACCCAAATCTACCTATTGGACCCCATGCATCTGTATTTCCAGTTTTATAATAATCATCTGCAAACGATAACGCTGACAACAATTCGAACCTATCAAATAGTGATTCGTAGCTACGCCCTAAAAACAACAGATCCTCCAACATCGGCTGAAGTATTTTAAATAAATATTCACTTCTTGGTGCGTAATGACGCTCATGACCAGAAATGGTCTTAAAATTATCGTGTATTTCTGATAGTTTAGTTGCTACTCTTACATTTATTGGCAACAATTCACCATCAACATCTGGCACTAGACGTATTGGAGTTTTTAAAATTATTTTTAAAGCATCATATTTTTGTTCTGCTATAGCAGTAATTCCTGCAGAATACATGATGAGCTGAATCGGATACCAAGATAGATTCAGCCACAAAACACTACCCGAAGATCCTTTATCTGCTTCTGCTATACGAGTAATTAATTTTTCCAACAGCCCAAGTTGCTCAGAATTTCCCCATTTTGTAAGTAAAACAGAAATCTGTTGTAAATTAATTGAAGCCTCTTCATATTTTTTAATTCTTTCTACAAACTCCTCATTTGTTACATTAACCCCCTGAACTGGAAAATTTCTTAGATCGATTTTTTCCAAAAAAACTTTGACGTTTCTTTGTAAAAAATCATCCAATTTTATTCTTTTGCTTGGCTCAGAGAGTAACTCTTTCATAGTCTCAATCACTGGAGCATCTTCACTTGGAATTGAAGCGGTTTGCTGAGATGTATTAATCAAAACATCTTTTTCTTTTGTATCTTGATTTTCATCTGAATCATCTGGTCCAACAAGTTTTGAAACTAATGAAGTGTCAAAAATAAAATCTCCATCCCCATCTATAAACCCATAATGAGGAGTTTGATTTGAATATTGATCACCGGCAACTTTTTCGTATACGTACGACATAACACCACTAGCAGAAATTATTCCATCAGAAGTAGCCGAAGCTCCTTCAAGAGCATTTAATAAATGTGCAGTAAAAATTGAATGCCCCTTTCTAACACCATTTCCATCTGCCACAGGTTCATCAGCTTTTCCTGCTGTCAAAACTTGTCTTGAACGCCTACGTAAAGTGTCTTTCAAGAAACGCATTGCCCCAAATGATGGTTGTCGTAAGAAAGCAAGCCCGCCATAACAAGCATCCATGAGAAAAAATATATGTTTTGCTGGTATAAAATCAGCATTACGAGTAAATTCATCCCAACGAATAAGACTATTAATGTCATCTGGATCTCCATCGAATGGAACAAGATAACCCACATCACCACGGTTTGAAACTTTAGTTACTCCATGACCTGCAAAAAAGACTAGCAATCGGTCGTCATCTTTTATTTTTTTATCCTGAGCATATTTTAAGTATGAGCCAATAATAGCCTCCTTAGTTGCTTCCTTCTCAATAAGTAAATTGATATTTTCCTTTGGAAATTTAAAATATTTCTCTAAAGTTTCTGCAATAGATTCTGCGTCTTGTTTTGCATAGCTTAAAGGAGAACACTTTTTATAAGAGTTAATTCCTATTATTAAGGCGTAACTATTATTATATTCAGCCTTATAAGGATTACTGGAATTCATGACCCAAACTATAGCAAAAATGGTACATTATTGAAATCAGTAAAAAGTTATCCACTTGACCCCTCCCCACAGCGCGCTACACTATAGTTACTTGTAACAACAAGAAACTAACTGGAACTTAACGGATACTTAAACTGTGTGAGTCTTAGATCGGTCGAGATTTGATCTAAACTCGCTATTTTTGGTCCGTTTTTTTGTTGCTCTAACTGTGACCTAAATTGTGACCTAAATTGTTTTAACAACTCTAAACTTAAAACAACATGACCAAATTAATATGGCGTTCCGATAAACGGAGCGTTAAGTCTCTAAAAGCTTGGAAAAATAATCCAAGGAAAATTACTAAAGAAGCATTTGAGAAACTAAAGGATCGTATCAAACAGCGTGGTTTCCATGATGTAATCAAGATAGATACAGACGGTACTGTACTTTCTGGGAATCAAAGGAAGAAAGCATTGACTGAACTAGGTATAAAAGAAGTTACTATTCTCATCCCTAATCGTAAACTTTCTAAGGACGAGAGAAACAAAATCGCGCTTGAAAGTAACACTAATGATGGAGAGTGGGATTTTGAAGGTTTGAAGTCATTTGATATGGATACGCTTACTGATATTGGTTTTGACAAGAACGAACTCCGAGATATCTGGTCAGAGAATCTTGAAGCAGAAGATGATCAGTTTGATGTTGATGCTGAGCTTAAAAAAATCACCAAACCCAAAACTAAACTTGGGGACCTCATTATCATGGGTGGACACAAACTCTACTGTGGAGACTCCCTAGACTCCTCTTCCCTCAAGAAATTGTTCGGTAAAGAGAAAGCGTCAATGATATACAGTGACCCCGTATATAACATCAAAATTAACTACAATGGTGGCATTGGTGGTAAACAAAATTACGGAGGAAATGTGAATGACAATAGAACAGATAGTGAGTACAAAGAATTCTTGAGAAAGAGTATGGTTAATGCTCTTTCTGTATCTAAACCAGATACTCATATCTTCTATTGGTCAGATCAAGTATATATTGGATTTGTTCAGGAATTGTATCGTGAACTTGGTATTGAAAACAAACGAGTCTGTTTGTGGGTTAAGAACTCCCAAAATCCTGTACCGAGCGTTGCATTCAATAAATGCTACGAACCTTGTACATATGGAGTACGTGGAAAACCTTTCATTACCAAAAACATTCAGAATCTCAACGAGGTAATGAACAAAGAAATCACGACTGGAAACAATCTTATAACTGAAGCATTGGATCACTTAGACTTATGGTTTGTAAAACGCTTGTCAGGTAAAGAATACGAACATGCAACGAGTAAGCCACCGAAGTTACATGAGAAAGCCATACGTAGATGTACTAAACCTGGCGACATCATCCTCGATTCATTTGCAGGATCGTCCAGTACCATGATCTGTGCTGAACAGTTGAAACGACGAGTATATGCAGTTGAACTTGAACCACGATTTTGTGATTTAGCTATAAAGCGATACGAACTTTTAACAGGAAAGAAAGCTAAGATAATTCACAAATCATGAAGAAGAATAAAATCAAGGATTCATTCCTCGAACAACTCAGGAAAATTCCCATAGTTCAGGTAGCTTGTGAGAAAACAAATATATCTAGAAACAGTATATACCGTTGGAGAAAAGAAGATCCAAAGTTTCTGGAAGAAATGGAGCTTGCCCTGTCGGAGGGTGAAGCTCTAGTTAATGACATGAGTGAAAACCAACTCCTATCTCTCATTAAAGATAGAAACTGGAACGCTATCAGTTTTTGGTTAAGACACAGGAATCCTAAATTCAGAGAAAAGGTCGAGGCAACAGTAAAACTGGAAAGCCAAAACGTGCCACTGTCTCCAGAACAAGAGAACTTAATCAAGAAAGCTCTGTTTTTGGCTATGCCCCAACAAAACCATGACCAACCTAAATCCTGATGAGGAGAAGATAATTGAAAGGATGATAAAGGATAAGGCGTTCAGAGTAGCGATGGTACGGAAAAGCCATTATTGGTTTTTCCATTACTACTTTGGCAGACACTATGTTAAATACAGAACGGCTGATTTTCAAAGAGAAATATTTCAGTTAACGGAAGATGTAGATATACAAAATATTGTCATTACTGCCTTTAGAGGAAGTGCAAAAAGTACCATTGTGACTATGTCATATGTTATCTGGTCTATTCTTGGAGAACAACAAAAGAAGTTTCCTTTGATTCTTGGTAAAACACAAACTAAAGCTCAAAATCACTTAATGAACATTAAGAAAGAATTGGAGCAGAATGATGAACTGCGTCGTGACTTAGGTCCTTTCAAAGAAGAGAACAACCAATGGGGTGCTCAGTCACTCATATTACTCCAATATGGAGCAAGAATATCTATAGGATCAGTCGAGCAAAGCGTAAGAGGTATCAGACACAATCAACATAGACCAGATGTCATTGTTTGTGACGACTTAGAGGATTCTGAATCAGTTAAAACTCAAGAGAGTAGAGATAAATTATTTGAGTGGCTGACAAGTGATGTACTACCTGCTGGAGATAAGGATACGAGGATGATTTTCATTGGTACACCTCTACACCAAGATTCTCTACTCATGAGACTAAAAGGTATATTCGAAAACAACAACTCAAAAAGTGTCTTCAGAGAGTATCCAATCGTTGATGAGAATAATGTACCATTGTGGTCTGGAAAGTTTCAGAATGATGCAGATATACAAATTGAAAAAGCTAAATGCTTTAACCTTTTGGCTTGGCAGAGAGAATATCTACTCCAAATTGTTGAGCGAGAAGATCAAGTCATTCAGAGAGGATGGATAGATTACTATGATGTGCTTCCACCTGATAATTTCCACACGTACAAAGCTATTGGTATTGATTTGGCCATATCACTGAAAGATAGTGCAGATTACACCGCCATGGTACCTGCCCTAGTTCAAGGTAGAGGACAGAATTTAAGGATATACATTCTGCCTAGCATTGTGAACAAAAGACTAACTTCTCTTGAGACTATTGAGCAAGCTAAATTGATGTCGTCTACACTCAATAGACCAAAGTTATTTGTTGAGACTAACGGATATCAAGCTTCGATCATTGAACACCTCAAAAAAGAAAACTGTAATGTGATGGGTGTACGTTCTGTGGGAGATAAATATGACAGATTGAGTGCTGTTAGTTTTTTAATAGAGAGTGGTCAAGTATTATTTCCTAGAAGTGGAGTGGAACAATTGATTAACCAACTTACTGGTTTTGGTTCTGAAAGACACGACGACCTAGCAGATGCTTTTTCCATATTACTTTCTAAAGTTATCGAAAATAATCTTAGATCAGTATCATCTGGAATGTTTCCACCAAGAGATGATAGTGACCTCAACCACTTAAGTAGTAGAGAAAAACTTGGGATCATTGAAAAAAGAAACGCTAAACGGAATGCCCAAAGATTTGATGCGATTTGATTATCTTCCTAAATCAACTAAGGCTGATTTACCACCAAACATACTTCCATTGTATTGGAATTGTAGTCCAGTAACTCCTTTTTTAATTTCAAATCCTACCCAACCAGTGCGTTTGCTTTGAGCTATAACTGCACCGTCGAGACCAAGTCCTGGATTTTCCATAGCTTTGTTTGTCACTGTAACTTGATAACTATTTTTCTCTGAATCACGAATAAACATTTGTCCTAAAGTTGTCACATACTGTTGGGATGACCCTGTGTTTTCTATTGTTACATTTAAATTAACCCATTCATTACCCTCTGCTGGTTTTGTGTACTGACCACCTTGTGAGTATTCAACTTTATTAACTGTAACGATTGAGTTACCTAATTTAACATTATCTCCAACTTTAAATGTTGTACTTTTTTCGACCGTATTATTCACAACAGTTTCTCCAACTTTTTGAGGGTTACTACTGTCTGAACCAATTATTGATAATACGACTATTACAACGATGCCCCAAAACCACCACTTTTTATAAAACTTTTTCTTAGGCTGATTTTCCATTTCGATTATGTTAACTAATAATCTAGTGGCGTACAAAAAACCTACCACTAGGTGGCCCGAAGGCCCATACCGGTTTCCCGATATGACGTCGTAAACGAGCCTAATGATAGGTTTTCTGTTTACGACGATTTGATGCCATGCCAGTGATTTCTCACTAGTTTAGGCACACTTTGCTATTTAATTATTAAGAACATTATATTCCATTTTTCCCTCTATTCCAACCCTATCGCAGATCACCTGTTTTGCTAAGGATTACCGCGACTATGCGACGAATCGGTAGTTTTGCATAGCTATGCAGGGCAGGTGGTTCT
>JBAQWP010000089.1:0-9435 GCA_049298975.1 Minisyncoccia bacterium | reverse complement strand
CGCTTCCTGAGTTTTCTTTTCAACAACGAGTTTTTTTAGTTGTTTTATGGCCTTGCTGACCTGGTCTTTCTTTTTGTTGTTAAAAGCTCTTTTTTTGTCTGAACCTCTTAGAGCTCTTTTAGCTGATTTTGTTATTGGCATGGGCAGTATCCTACATCAAACTTACAAATTAATCAAGACTGGGGCAACTTCTACTCATTCCCTATATAGAGTATGATACTTGGTATGATAGGCCGACTTAAAGGTGAAATAGTGGAAACAGACATAAAACACGTCATACTAGATGTATCTGGTGTTGGTTATAAGATATATACAAATGCACCAACCCTCCAAATCAAGCTTGGTATGGAAGCTGAATTTTGGACATATTTGGCAGTTAGAGAAAATGCTTTAGACCTGTATGGGTTTCAAAGTAAGGATGAATTGCATTTTTTTGAATTACTAATCACTGTTTCAGGGATTGGGCCAAAATCCGCATTGGGCATACTCTCAGTATCGAGCTTAAACAGTTTGAGACAAGCTATTACCTCTGGCGATGTCAGCATCTTAACCAAAGTATCTGGAATAGGAAAAAAGAATGCGGAAAAAATAGTGATCGAGCTTAGAGACAAACTCGAGAAGGATGAGTTTGATACTAGTCCAAGTGCGTCTATGGATGTCGATGCCCTGGAGGCACTCAAGGCTCTTGGCTATAGTGAACGAGAGGCTCGAGAGGCACTTAAAAAAGTTGTGGAAAGTAGAGACACGAGTGATAAAGTAAAAAAGGCCCTAAAAATACTATCTTAAAATCCCAAAATGCCTGAGCTTCCTGAAGTAGAAAACCTAAGACTTGGACTAGAAAAACACATTCCCGGCCAAAAAATTTTGGAGGTTATTGTAAACAAACCTAAACTTGTTTCTGGTAAAGGTAATGTTCGCAAATCATCATCTAAAAAAGTTAGGGAATTTGTGAGTGGTTTAACTAGTGAAAAATTCATTGCTGTAGAAAGAAGGGCAAAAAATCTAATTTTTAAACTAAGTGGTGGGAAGATTCTAATCGCCCACCTTAAAATGACCGGACAATTTGTATATCAGAATACAAAAAATAACAAAAAGGTTCTAGGTGGTCATCCTATAGAAATTTCAGAGAACACATTACCTAACAAGCACACACATATTATCTTCAAACTTGATTCTGGAACCTTGTACTTCAACGACACCAGAATGTTTGGTTATATTCTTTTTTACCCAAGCACACATGAATTTGAGAAAGAAAATCATTTCATCAAATACGGAGTCGAGCCATTAAGTAAAGAATTCACCCCCGAGTATTTTTACAAATTCTTGCACAGCAAAAGCGGAAAAATAAAAAGTCTTCTAATGAATCATGATATCGTCACAGGTATAGGAAATATTTACGCGGATGAGAGTTTGTTTCAAGCAAGAATTAATCCCAAAAGAACAGGCTCAAGTCTTACTTTAGGTGAGGTAAAGGTGTTACACCAAAAAATTATCTCTATCTTAAAAAAAGCTATTAAGGTAGGTGGTTCTTCTGTGGCGACATATAGACTCTTAGACAACAGCCAGGGAAACTATGCTCGTGAACACAAGGTGTATGGTAAAGCTGGTATGAAATGTGTGAACTGCAATACCAAACTTGAAAAAACCATTATCCAGAGCAGAACCACGGTTTTTTGCCCTAAATGCCAAAAATAGTCAAAACCACACTTAACCAGAATGTAATAAATAGTGTAAAATACCTGATATGAGCAACTGGTTCGGACTTCTAATAATATTTGGGATAATATTTTTTGGTGTATATGGAGGCGCAACTAATAACGGAGGACTTTTTAAGCCCCAACCACTCATCCAATTCCCCACTACCACAGAAAGTAGTAATACTAATGATGTTTACGAAATCAGTTATCCCGAGGAGTATGACAATGATCTTTTGGGTGGAGACGCCTCACAAAATACTGAAAATATTAGTAATAACGGTCTAGAGACCGTAACTGACCCAAGTAAATCAAAATATAGTGGTAATGTCTCGATTTCTAATATCTCTATTTCCTCAAATCCTGCATACGAATACGTTCAAATTCAAACTACAGGAAACGCATCTACAAGTATCCCAATAACTGGTTGGACTCTAAAAAGTCTCTCTAGTGGGCAATCAGTTAGCATACCCAAAGCAACATATTTATTTTTTGCTGACTCTCAAAACGTCGAAGACAACATTGTTCTCGGTGCAAATGAAAAAGTTATTTTGATAACAGGTTATTCTCCAAATGGAGCAAGTTTTAGAATAAATAAATGTTCCGGATATCTTTCACAATTCCAAACCTTCAGACCTTCCCTCCCCTATACATGTCCTGCACCAAGAAATGAAGATCTGTCTTCAATACCCAAAACACTAAACAACGACGATTGTTTTGATCATATTTATGGCATGCCGTCCTGTAGAATACAAACAGAGACAATTCCAGCTAATTGGAGTTACGAATGTACAAATTTTATTTATTCAAAAATAAATTACCCTTCTTGTATTAATATTCATAAAAAGGATAAAGATTTTTATAAAGGCGACTGGAGAATTTATTTGAAAAGAAACGCTAGGCTTTGGAAGGAAAGTCGAGAAAAAATTGTACTATATGATAGCGAGGGTAAACCAGTTTCTGAATACGAATACTAAATACCCAATATTCTAAATATAGATACCCCAAAAGCTACTGAGACGTTAAGGGATTCTTTCTTTCCTAGCATGGGAATCTCAATTATTTTGTCACAAGTTGATATTAATTTTGCGTCCATTCCTAGGACTTCATTACCAACGATAAACAAAAGTTTGTCATTTGATTTATATTTTTTGTAATCAATAGATTTTTTATTTTGCTCAAGCCCAACAACTTCAAAACCCTCTTTTTTCAGAGATTTGATTGTAGTCAGTGGCGATTTTAGATACTCCCAAGGAATAGTTTCTTCTGCACCCAAAGCAACCTTAGCAATGTCTTTTCTGGCTCTACTATATTTATCTTTTGGAGTAGGACTATATCCTGAAATATATATTTTATTTACTCCAACAGTATCGGAAGTCCTAAAAATAGAGCCGACATTGTGCGTGCTTCTTATATCGTGAATCAGAACTCTTACATCCCTCTTTTTCATTTACCAGGACTATACCACAATAGGACTTTATATTCATTTTTTATTGATCTGACTTTTTACTTTATGCTTTTAACTCTGATATAATTCCCATATGCAACCATTAAACACTTTCCCAGATTTATTGGATTTTGGTAGAATCTCACCTTTTATCATTAGAGTAATTGTAGGGCTTTTTATCATCTATCTTGGTAAACAAGGTATAAATAAAAAATTTAACGCACTTAGTTTTGTTTACTATTTATGTGGTTTTTTTCTTGTTCTTGGCTATTACACACAGATTTCAAGTATCGTAGGCGCTCTACTTCTAAAACTGGATTTCTATATGAACTATTGGAAAAATAGAAAGTCTGTTCCTATTCCAAAATACTTTTACTTCTTGTATACAATCGCTAGTTTAGTGCTGATTTCCCTTCTGTTTAGTGGCTCAGGAGCCTTTGCTTTAGACATGCCTTTCTAAGTAAACCCGGATTGGACTTTCTGGCTTTTTCTGTTATATTTCAATAGTTCGAAAGTAAACATTGGTAGTATGTTTTTTCAAACTATGCGTCCATAGCTCAGCTGGTAGAGCATTTCCCTTTTAAGGAAGTGGTCGTTGGTTCGATCCCAACTGGACGCACAGATTATTCGTAATTCTACATACAAATTCTTAGCCGTATTTTTTCAATAAAACTATAGATTTTTGAGTTTTTAGGCCGAGACCCAATTGGAATCAAACCGATGAAAATCGGGTATAGAATTCACTGAAAGGGTGTCCCAATGGGAGTTTATTATAACTTAGTGTTATAATTTATTTACTAACAATTTTTAATAAATAAATGGAAAATCAATTTACACCTCCTCAAAATTTAGCACCACAACCAACTCCAGTACAATCTCCGCCTCCTATAAATCAACACGATTTTAAAGCCAAATATTTAATTATTTTCTTTGTCTTATTGATGGTAGTGGGAGGTGGTTTATATTTGTATTTTCAAAAGGTTCAGATTGCTCAAAAAAATGTGGCAACTCGCGAATCACTGGCTCAACAGAATGAATTGGACTCCACAATAAGTAAATTGGAAATCCCGGATGATTTTTTGACCTATAATAACTCAATAGTGGGCTTTTCAATTTCCTATCCTGAGGTATGGAAAACTAAAGAAATCAAAGGTGTGGATACTCTTTTTGGAGGAGTTCAAATCATTTCTCCGGGCACAAACATTAAATCCAATTATTATCAAAAGGGTGATACCCTCGAACAAATGTTTTCAGTCAGTGTACAGCTTGATGAAGAAACTGATTTTAAGCAAATGAAGGATAGATATAATAAATATCACTCTGACTATCCTTCTAAAACAGACAAAATTATAAGTCAGAGGGATATAAAAATAAATGGTGTAGATGCTCTAGAAACAACCTTTGATTCAATAATGAATGAAAAACCTTTCAAGGTAATCAGCGTATATTTACTGGCTACTTTTGATAAGGCTCCAAATAGTTTACAAAGGGAGTTAGGTGCTTTAATACAAATAACTTACGTTGCGAGCCAAGATAAATTTGACAAAGTGTTAGCTGAAAAGGTTATTTCTACGTTCAATGATAATATATGGCAGACAGTGCAAAAAAAGGCTGCGGAACGAAATACACCAGAAGGTCAAGCAAAAGCCGAATCATATGCAAATAATGTACAAACAGCATTAAAAAGTATAGGAGGTGCTATCGCAGAACTTATCTACGATAACGAAAAATCTTATATAAATATATGCTCCAACGGTTTAATAAACGATTCAAGCGATAAAGGATTGAAGTGGGCTGTTGAGATGATAGAGAAGAGTAACAATGTAACTACTCAAAGTGCGGCATCAATAAAGTGCTATTCTACCAAAGATAAATATGCAATTTCTGCAAAAACGATAGACGGAGAAATGTTGTGTATACATGACAAAGAATACAAGGTTTTAAGTGGGACAGCAGACAAAACATCTATAACTTGTAAATAATATTTATTATCTCCCATCTCCCTAATCCACAGCAGCTTAAAATATAGGTTTTCCTTGTAACTTCGATCGGAAAGGATGGTTATAATAATTTCTGGTTGGGGCACAATTACACCCCAAGGACCCACTTTTCTAGCATGGTATCCAAGTTACCCTTTCCAGTTCTGACTCTGTGAGTCATCTCCACCAAATCACTAGACATTCCTAAAAGCTCTTCAGTTTTATAATTTCTACTCCCTCGAAGTGCATTGGTGTAAGCAAACGGAGAAAGCCCAGTTTCTCCCTGACTTTTTGCTCTACTGGCTAGAATCATGTTTTTTACTTGCCAGAAAAATATTCCATGAATTTCTTCTGGGGCTGAACCTTTTTTTATAGAGTCCAAATAGGATACCCAAAGTTTTTTTCTATCTTTTTCAACCAAACCATTGGCAACCGCAAAAATATTATATTCACTCTTTCTCTCTCCCGTTAACTCAAACTCCTGAACCTGCTTAGCCACCTTTTCAATTTTCTTTAAAGTTGGAGCGTCTACGCCTGGCTCTATAATAAAAAATAATTGCTCCGACTCTGACATTTCTGAGGCTTTGTCCAAGACAAAACTCTTTATGTCTTTTTTTTCAAAAACATTATCTAGAACTACCGTATATTTCTGATCAAAAAGTCCTTGGGAGGAGAGAAGCTCCTCTAGTTTTTCCTCACTCCAGTTCTCAGATGTTAACCGAAAAATCTCTGCTTCGGGCCTTTTCTTTTTCGCAAAATCCAAAAGCTCATGCAATTTTTTTCTAGATTTTATGGTGTCTTTTCCGTAAATTAGGTACAGCACATTAACTATTCTATCACTAAAAATGGACCAAGGGGTTCCCTGGTCCGTTCACCCTTACAGGCGAAGGTCATCTATCGACCTTGTCTACTGGGCCGCCACATGAACGGCACTTATCTTTTGGCTCCTGTGCCAACCCCTTCATGGGGCAACCTGACTTTCCACACACTGAACAAGTCATAGGACACCTCGCTAAATAAAATTATACCTCTTTTATCTCCTGAAGTTCACCCCAGTTATCCCCCTCGTAGGCATTTGTCTTACAAACTATTCCGGCGGTTTTCTTTGGGTCAATTGTGCCTTCCATGATTCTTCTAATCTCGGAGGAAACAGAGCCAATTATATTTTCCTTTATTTCATACACCAACTCGTCGTGCACCTGCAGTAAAAGCCGAACATCTTTCTTTAAATCCTTTTTTATTAAAAAATTATCAATCTCTATCATGGCAAGTTTTATTATGTCCGCCTCTGTTCCTTGAATAGGTGCATTTATTGCCATTCTCTCTGCGGAGGCTTTCATAAACGGAAGTTTGGAATGAATGTCTGGAAAGTATCTTCTCCTTCCAAAGAAAGTTTCCGTATATCCCTTTTGGGCCGTTTCTTGTTTTACATTTTCTAAATATTCAGCAAGTCCAAAAAATTTATTGAAATAGCCGTCCAAAAACTCCTGAGCTTCGGCCCTACTTGTCCCGATATTTTTTTGTACTGCTGTCACTCCCATGCCATACATAACCCCAAAGTT
This sequence comes from Minisyncoccia bacterium, assembly GCA_049298975.1. Taxonomy (GTDB): domain Bacteria; phylum Patescibacteriota; class Minisyncoccia; order Phycocordibacterales; family DATDWN01; genus C7867-006. The sequence goes on along the minus strand of JBAQWP010000089.1, from coordinate 2,753 downwards.
TAACGTTTTTGCCTTAGTTCTCATTTCTTTAGTTACTTCTTCAGGCTTCACTCCAAAAACCTCACACGCAACTGCAGTGTGAACGTCTTCCGAAGTTTTGAAAATCTCAATAAGTCTTTTGTCACCTGACAGAAATGCGGCTATTCGAAGTTCTATTTGGGAATAGTCGAAAGTTACAATTTTATAGCCCTTTTCCGCAACAAAAGCCTTTCTTATTTCCCTACCCAGGTCGGTTCTGTTCGGAATATTTTGTACCCCTGGATTTTGACTTGCCATTCTCCCAGTTGCTGACCCTGCCTGCAAAAATTCAGGATGAAGCCTATTTTTCTCATCTACCATTTTAGGAATAGTGTCTATATACGTTCCTAAAAGTTTAGCTAGCTCTCTGTAATCTAAAACTAGACCTGCAATAGGATGCTCGTCCTTTAGTTTTTCCAGTTCAGATTCCTTGGTTGAAAGCGCCCCAGTTCCAGTCTTTTTTTGGTTCTTGGCCTTAAGCCCCATCTTCACATACAATATTTCTCCGAGCTGTTTTGGAGAGGCTATGTTGAATTCTTCACCAGCAAGTTTCCATATTTTCTTCTCAAGCTCATCTAGTTTTTTGTGATATTTTTTTGAAAGTTCATCAAGAAATTTTACATCAATCTTTACACCCACCTCTTTCATCTCTTTGACTATTGGGATGAGAGGCTTTTCTATATTTTCCAAAATGAACGTGAGATTGTCCTCCTTTACTCTTTTCTCTAACACAGCTACGGTCTCAGAAAGTTTTTCTTTGTGGGTATAAGAGAGCACATCTTCAAGTGTGGCACCCGTTTTGTTTGAATCAACCACCCAAAGAAGTAGTGTCGCGTAGTAGATATCCTCGTCCTTTAGATTTTTCTCCACAGTCTCCGGCATATCTAAGGAAAGAGATTCTGCAATTTTTGAGCCGAGAGCTCGAAACTCAAATTTATTAAAAAGATCAACCACCTTCTTCATTTCCATACTTTCTTTTAGATTTTTCTCTGGAAGCGTGAAGTGTATTGGAGCATCCCGCCTTATGGTGGCTAACATTTTAGAAAACAAAGCTTCATCTTCACCATTTTTAAGAAGCTCGATTATTCTAGGTTTTATCCCCGCTACTAAAAATGACTTTTCATCTTTTTTTATTTTTTTGTAAATATTTTCTATTGTGCCAAAATTCTTAATAAGATCTAAGCCTGTCTTTTCACCAATGCCTGCAATGCCCACAATATTGTCCGACGGATCTCCACGCAGACCCTTATAGTCAGGCAGAAGCTCTGGCCCAAAACCGAACCTTTCCTTAACCGCGCTCTCGTTGTAAATAATAGTGTCTTTAATTCCCTTTTTTAGGGTATAGACTCTAACTTTGTCATCGTCTATAAGTTGCATTGTGTCCATATCTCCAGAGGCGATTATCACATCTACATCTTTGTTTTTCTTCAGGGTCTCAACTATGGTTCCGAGCATATCATCCGCCTCAAAGCCAGGTGAGGAATACATAGGCATGTTAAGCGCTTTGAAAATCTCTTTTGAACTTTCAAGTTGAGCGACCAAGTCCACGTCTATCTTTTTCCTATGTGCCTTGTATCCGTCATACACATCATGACGCATGGTTGGTCCAGGAAGATCATAGCAAGCAATAATATAGTCAGGTTTTAAATCCTTTATGAGTTTAATTAAAAAAGTACAAAGTCCATAAAGTGCGCCTGTTGGCTCTCCACTGGAGGACTTGAATTCTGGTAAGGCGTGATAGGCACGATGCAGTATAGCGTGAGTATCTAGAAGAACCAGGGTAAGTTTATTATTTTCTTTTTTTTTAGTCATTATGATTTTTTGAAATTTCGAATTTCGAATTTAAAATAAGCACGAAGCACGAAATCCGAAATTTCAAAAAATAACAAATTACTTAAACAAGTATATCACCACATTTCTATTTCAATTTCCCTTGAATTTTCGTCTGGAAGTGTCGTAAATTTTATCTTTATATGCTCTGGCATAATCCCAGATACCCTCTCTGGCCATTCGATAAAAATAAGATTGCCAGGATCTGAAGTTATTTCCTTCCAACCAAGATGGAGTAGCTCATCTTGACTCTCTAGTCTATAGGCATCTATGTGAATCAAATGTTTAAACTTTTGATCAGTTAGTTCGTATATCTTTTCTATAACAAAGGTAGGGCTAGTCACAACGTCCTCCACTCCAAGTTTTTTTGCAACTGCTTTTGTAAAAGCAGTTTTACCAACACCTAAGTTTCCATACAAACCAACCACAACTGCGCTCTCCCCAGAAGAAATGTTTTCAAGAAAATTCTTTGCGACTTCAAGATTATCTTTTTCTGAATGAGTAATTATTTGCATCTGAAAAATATAACACATTTAAAGTATTAAAAAACCCCGCGAAAGCAAGGCTTTGCGGAGTGCTACCACGTAAAGTGTGGCCTCCTTTGCTGAGGTGGCACTGTGCCACCTCAGCAAGAAAGAACTTAGTTATTTCGGAGAATCTGGGGAAGCCCCAGAGCTCCAGGGGGTGGAGGTGGAGCAAAGGGCCTATTGCTAGTCCCGCCTCCGCCACCCGTAGAACCGGCCCCCACAACGGTTGCCTTGTTACCGGCAACGTTGGGGAACCTCACAATCCAGGTCGGATAGGATCTTACCCTGCCCTGCCACCAGGTTTGCCAGGTGTTGACGCTCACATTGCGAGAGTCAACAGACATCCCCCCACCCCGGACGATATAGTGGGTGTTAACC
>JBAQWP010000088.1:0-2532 GCA_049298975.1 Minisyncoccia bacterium | reverse complement strand
TTTAAACAGATATTTAAGTGATTTAGTTAGAGCAGGAGAAATAACAATCGAGAATGCATATCTGTATTCTCAAAATACAAAAGGTCTCGAGAGAATGTTATAAAAAATATTATGGTTTTTGAATATAGAGCAATTACATCAGGGGGTATACCAATGGAGGGCACGATAGATGCAGCCAGTGTAGATTCTGCTATCTCGCTTCTTCAAAAGAAGGGCTATACTGTTTCGAAAATTGACGAACAACAAGGAGCTAATAGTTTTAGTTTGAGGTTCGCGTCACTTTTTAACAGAGTTTCAAACAAGGACATCGTGATTCTTTCCAGGCAATTAGCCACACTTTTTGAGGCGAAGGTTTCTGCTCTTAGAATATTCAACTTAATTGGTAGTCAGACTGAAAATCCCACTTTAAAAAAATATTTACTTCAAACTGCGGATGATTTACAGGGGGGAAGTCCAATATCAAAAGCCCTTGCTAGGCACCCTGATGCTTTTTCAGATTTTTATGTAAACATGGTCAAGGCGGGTGAGGAGTCTGGAAAACTTGATGAGACATTTAATTACCTAGCTGACTATTTAGACAGGTCCTACGAAGTTACTTCAAAGGCTAAAAACGCGCTTATATACCCGTCCTTTATCATAGTGGTTTTTATTGGGGTAATGGTTCTCATGTTTACCGTTATTATTCCTAAAATTGCACTTATGATAACGGATTCAGGTCAAGACATACCGATATATACTGCTATTGTTCTTACGATCAGTAATTTTCTAGTTAATTACTGGATATTTATTTTAGTAGCCTTAGTTATTGGTGGTTTTATTCTCTGGAGATACGCAAGTACAGAGGAGGGGGGGAGACAACTTGATCTTCTTAGACTTCAAGTTCCTTATGTTGGGGATTTATATAAAAAACTTTATCTATCAAGACTAGCGGACAATATGAATACTATGATAGTCAGCGGTATTCCTATTTTGAGGGCACTTGAAATAACATCGGCTGTTGTAGATAACAGAATATATAAGGAAATATTAGATAGGACTTTAATTGAAGTTAAGGGGGGAGCATCTTTATCTACCTCATTGTCTCAACATGAGGAGATACCTGGAATGATGATTCAAATGATAAAAGTGGGTGAGGAGACTGGTGAATTAGGAAATATCCTAAAAACACTTGCAAAATTTTATCAAAGAGAAGTGATCCAGGCAGTTGATACTTTAGTTAGTCTGATTGAACCAATCATGATTGTTGCACTTGGTTTGGGTGTGGGGGTTCTTCTTGCTTCAGTTCTAATGCCTATATATAACCTAGCTTCAGCTGCATAGATTTATGAAAATAAATTATAATAAAGCTTACACACTCGTAGAATTACTCGTAGTAGTGGCTATTATTGGCGTGCTTTCATCTATCGTTATTACCTCCGCAAATCAATCTAGAGCCAAGGGGATAGACGCAGCAGTAAAAACCAACCTTGTTAATGCTAAACTTCAAGCAGAAGTGTATTTTATAAAGAATGGTGAGAGTTTTAACAATGGTACCTCAAACATATGTGCATCAGATTTTGCTCAAGATGGTACAACTAAAAGTATAAAAAATTATTTAATCACCGCAATAGAAGCTTTTGGTAGTACCTCGTATACCTACAGTACTGCATTATTTACTGCATCTACTGCTACCAGAGCCGCATGCCACGCTACTGCAAATAAGTGGGCTATGGAATCACCACTTAAAACTGGCGGTAATTGGTGTGTCGATTCCGCGGGAACTTCAAAGTATACCAATACCACCCTAGCTTCTGGAAGGGATTTTTGTCCTTAATTATCCACAAAGACACTTCCCACCTAGGTTTAGAGGGCGTATAATACACTTATTCTTTAGTAGAGAAATTTAAAAGTTTATCAATAAAATATGACAAATAAGTTCAAAAAAGGTTTTACACTGATAGAATTGTTGGTTGTTATCGCTATAATCGGTATTCTTTCATCTGTTGTCTTGGCGTCACTTAATACCGCGAGAAATAAAGGCGCCGATGCTGCGATAAAAAGCCAGTTGGCTGGTCTAAGAGCACAGGCTGAGATTTATTATGATACTAACTCCAACTATGGTTCAGGTTCCACTAACTGTACTGTGAGCAATACAGGTAACCCAAGTAGCTGTACACAGTTGTTTAGTGATGCAACTTTCTTAAACGGTCTTAAGGGTGCGGCCATGACTGCCAATCAAACTCTCAATGCTAATACGAATGGATCAGCATGGGCAGCTTCTGTCCAACTTAAGGGTGGAGGATTCTGGTGTGTAGATAGTGCTGGTGCATCAGGTCCTCGAGGCTCATCAATCGGAAGCGGTAAGTATGATTGTCAGTAAGATAACTATCTGTAGTTTAAAAAACCGCCATTGGCGGTTTTTTGTTTTCCATTCACAGGGAACCCCGCCCGACTCCCTTCTTCCCTGGTGAGGGCGGGGTTGAATGTGCAGAAGCCTAGCATGGTAATCCGTGCTAGGCTTTAAACATGAGAATCAGAAGCTTAAACCACTCA
>JBAQWP010000087.1:0-11465 GCA_049298975.1 Minisyncoccia bacterium | reverse complement strand
GACTTGAACCGGCAACCTCTCCCGTGACAGGGGAGTGCTCTAACCAAATTGAGCTACGACCGCATTTTTATGTATTTCTCAAAAACATCCTTTTTCCTCTTAAGGAATAAAACAGATGTACGACCATTATACATAAAACCATATAATTTCAAAGAGTTTCCGGTAAAATTACTTTAGTTGACTAAATAAATTCTAGGGTGTTAGACTTTAAATACAGTTAATATATTAACATCATGGCAAAGTACGATATAAAAATAATTGCTAGAAGGATAAGAAAAGAGCAGGCTTTAAGCATTGGTCAAATAGCAAAAAGACTTGGGGCATCAAAATCTTCAGTAAGCCTGTGGTGTAGAGATATTATCTTAACTGAAGAACAAATAAGAGATCTGAGAAATCAAGAGGGAAATATCCGTGGAAGATTAATGGGGGCTGAAAGCAATAGGAGTAAAAAAAGAAAAGCAATTGAGATAAATTATAAAGAAGCTTTCGCAATGCTTAAAAAAGTTTCCCATAGGGATTTGTTGATTGCAGGTATATGTTTGTTTTGGGGTGAGGGGTCTAAAACTGGGTCAAGGTTTATTTTTATAAATTCGGATCCATTTATGTTAAAGGTAATGAAAGATTTTTTACTAAAGATAATTAAGATCAATAAAGAAGATATATATGCGACTATTCAGATTAATAAAATACACGAATCAAGAATGGATGTTATAGTTAAATTTTGGTCGAGATATTTAGAAATTCCACTAAATCGCTTCTCTAAACCTTATTATATTAATGTTAAACCCAAAAAGATATATGAAAATCATGATAATTACTATGGAATTTTAAGATTGAGGGTCTTGCGTGGTTCAAATCTACAATATAAGATGCTAGGATTATTAGAGTCTTTTAAAAAGTATTATATGTCGATGTAGCTCAGTTAGTAAGAGCGGGCGTTTCATAAGCGCCAGGTCACAGGTGCAACTCCTGTCATCGACACCTGTAGAAGTATACAAAAGGCCCTTATAGGGCCTTTTGTATACTTGTTGCGGGACCAGGATTCGCACCTAGATCTTCAGGTTATGAGCCTGACGAATTACTGTTACTCTATCCCGCTATGTTTGAAACAAGCCAACATGAAGGATTGTAACACGAGCAGGAGGAAGAATCAACTTATATTAAGAGGATATCAAGCAAATCCTGTATAATGTGTAAATGACAGCCGATTACACAATTGAAGAGATAAAACTTTTCAAAAAACTTAACACACCTCAAAAAATTCAGGACTATATTAACTCCATTCCTTTTAACTTTGATGAAAGGTCTGGAACATGTTTATCTCCAAGGATGGTAATTAAGATGAACAAAGCAGACTGCATCGAAGGTGCTCTATTTGCTGCTGCAGTTTTGGAGCTTCAGGGAAACAAACCACTACTACTGGATTTAAGATCTATTAAAAAACCATATGACTACGACCATGTCGTAGCTTTGTTTGTGGTGGATGGGTTTTGGGGAGCAATATCAAAAACAAATCATTCAGTCCTAAGGTACAGGGAGCCCATTTATAAAAATGTTAGAGAGTTAGTCATGTCTTATTTTCATGAATATTTTCTAGATACAGGACAAAAAACACTAAGAGATTATTCTGTGCCACTAGATCTAAACAAGTACAATAAAATAAATTGGAGAACTTCCGAAAAAGACTTAAAGGAGATTTTAATTGGTTTGGATAAAATAAAACATTTTAAAATTTTAACCAAAAAACAGGAGAGAAATCTGAGAAAAGCAGACAAGATTGAAATCGAATCAACAAAAAAAGTTGAATACAAAAACAATGACAAAACTAAATGAAGGTGCTAGGGCGCCAGATTTTATAGCGAAGGATGGGGAGGGTAAGAAGCACAGGCTGTCTGACTACAAAGGTCAATGGATTTTACTCTATTTTTATCCAAAGGATGATACACCAGGGTGTACAAAGGAAGCCTGCTCAATTCGCGATGCATGGCCAGATTTTAAAAAACTAAAAGTCCAAGTTTTTGGCGTTAGTATTCAAGACGAAAAAAGTCATAAAAAATTTGTAGAGAAATATGATTTACCTTTTATGCTTTTAGCTGACCCTGACAAGGAAATAGTGGGGAAGTATGGAGTTTGGGGGGAGAAGAGTTTGTATGGTCGAAAATACATGGGGACATCACGACAATCTTTTCTCATAGATCCAAAGGGTAAGATTGCGAAGATATACGAAAAAGTAAATCCTGTAGGTCATGCAGAAGAAGTGCTAGAAGATTTACGGAATTTGAAGTAATATTGCTTCATTGCCGTTGTAGCTCGGGTAGTTAGAGCACGTCATTGGTAATGACGAGGTCGCCAGTGCAAGTCTGGCCAACGGCTCCAATTTTGTGGAAAAAATAGTATAATCATAAATATGAATAGTGCTGAACAAGAAATTGTTGGTGAACCTACTATTGTAGAGGGACAAGAAGTTGTATCAACACTAGAAAGTGGTGGCTTTGTTGAGTCACCAGAATTGTCTCCCAAAACAATCAAACAAATTAAACGAGCTCTTTTAGACCCACATGCTATTTCAAAAAAATATGAAAGTTTAGGAAGGAGTGTAACGGCCTTAGAAGTTTTACGCAATAGGAAAAAATCGAAGTCTCTAAAAGGTAATATTTCTGACCGGGAAGGCACTCTTACAGAAATTGAGAGACAGGCTTTTGTATTAAGGTCTTCAAGAGCAGAGAAACTTGTAGAATTAGAGAAAAGAACTGAGGAGGTTTGGGTTCGACTTAAAAGTAAACTTGGATTTGGAGACGAAACAGCAGCCACGATTGGGGGAACAGTTGATTTATTGAGAACAGAATTAGACAGTCTTTATGTCCAATCAGCCGAAGTTCGGACCGAATTAGAACAATTTACAACAGAGTCAGAAGACATTCCTGATCCTAAAGATTTGCTTGAGGCCTATTATGAAAAAATGGAAACGGTTCCACTCTTAAATGAAGAGAAGAGAGAACTCTTGAAACCTGAAGTACTCGCGGAACTTTCAATGGAGGAATATATAGCTTTGTGGCGTAGACTAAACCCACATTTTCTTTCACATGTTACTAGGCAGGGTTTTCGAGATCACAATGCCATGATGTATCACTCTGCCGGACTTCAGGAATTTCATAACGGACTAGTAGATGTTTTGGAAGATGGAAAGACCCTCCGTCCACCGATGTCTGTGCGGGACGGATTACGTGCTAGAGATGAAGTGTCAGTAAAAAAATTTCTTGAAAAATGGGCCTTGAAAGCTGGAAGTGAAAGCGAGGCAAAGGAAAGATTGTATGCCCAGCTAAACTTCACCATGGCATCCGCTCCCAATTATCCAGACAAAACAGCAGTTCATTTTGCAGCTCAGATTGTAGCTGATGGTTATTATGGTGGCGAGACAAACAATGAAGTTTTTTTCTTGTACCCTTCCGATGTTCTTGCTTCGCAACATGAATATGCATTCAATGGTTGGCAAAAAGATTTTACTAAACCTCAAAGCGAAGAAAAATGGAATGATGTTTTTGTCTGGCCAGGGGCGTTGGATAACCCGGGAATTTCTGTTGACTCTGGGATAGTTTTTTTGCCTGAGAGTACTCCAGTTGACCCAGAAACAGGATCAAAATATGCCTCTGAAATAAAAATTGTTGACGGTGAAGAAAAAAGAGTAATGGTTGAGGATGAAGTGTTGGTTTCTTTATTTATCGACTGGGCAAAGAATTTAACCATTTCATCTCCAGTAGTATTGGCTTATAAAGCAGCGTATGGTAACGAAAGAGACTATAGAAATGAAGAAGAAGCGAAAAGAGCTTTGTTCGATGTTCTAAGGCAGGAAATGCTTCGCTTGGGTTTTGACCCAGAAACAGCGGCACAGGTTATGAACTCTATTCTGTCTAACGATGGTATTGGCGCATTTATTTATAAAGGTGCACTTGATTGGGGGAATTCAACACCCGAAGAGGCTGCACGCGGAAAGTTGCAATCTGCGAGTGCAAACTGGAAAAGAGCAAAAAATCCTGTTCCATCGAAACAATATTGGGAAAAATATTTTGAAAAAAATCCTAAACAAAAACCAAAGCATTTGGTTTTCTATAGTGGAGACCCAACATCTGCAATTTATGAATTCCAACAAAGGAATAACATCGGGCGAGCTGACATTACCGACACGGAAGGTAAGTTGCTAGGTTTTGACGATCATCATGTTGTAGATATGAACAAAGATCCGAGAGCAAATGCTGGGTATGATGAATTAGTAAAAATGGCAGACAGTATTATAGAAGAGCACTACAGGAGCTGATTTTGTTAAAAAAATATGAATCCAAAGATAAATGAAATCAAATACGACCTGCTAAAACTGAACTTTTGCTTGTGTAGGGACAGATGGATAAGTTTGATGGAGTGTCTTCGACCGTAAAGACTTGGGCGGTGACACTGTGGGCTGCGACTTCTGGCTGGTCGATCCAAAACAAAGAACCTAAGATAGCCCTTCTCGGTGCGGTGATTATTTTTATATTTTGGATTTTTGACGGATACAACAAAAAAATCCGTCAGGACTACAGGGCACGACGAAGTGAAATAGAAAAAATTCTTGAAGAGTATTCTAGGGTGGGGGAATTTCCTGCGGAGGTTTCTACGCCGCGCTTACCAACGCACGAAGGCGGAAGTATTTTCCGCAACGCCATACTTTTCCATATTAGTTTTACCTACATTGTGCTCTTTCTCTTGTCTGTGTTTCTGTATTTTAGTATCTAATTTAGTTTCTAGTTAAACATTGCTTATATCATTATAGATGTTCTATAATTATCGCATGGAAAACATGAGAAATAACAAGACAGTTCGTCTTGTGGTGATTGTGGTTTTATTATTAATAGCAGCGTATTTGCTATATTCAGTTTGGTAATTAATAAATAATATGGAAATTCCAAAATTCAAACCTCTCTCGGAGGCAGGTGAGGGGACAAAGAAAGTTTTGAAACCTGTACTTATTGGGATAGTAGTTCTACTTCTCGGGGCTTTTGGCTTAGAGTCAACAAATAATGATTGGGATCTAGGTAAGCTTCTTGGAGGATCAACTATGAAAGAAGCAAAAGTTCTTAGAGATAAGCAGGGGAATGTTGTGCCAGAAGGAACAGTTGGCGCAAAGGGTACAGACGAGTATAACTGTGTTGATTTTTCTACTCAAAGTGAGGCCCAAACCTTTTATAACAATGCGGGAGGGGTAAATTCAGACGTAAATAGGTTGGATGCCAACAAAGATGGCGTGCCTTGTGAGAGTTTACCAAAAAGTAGATAATACTTATCAATTAATAAATAACAAATTAATAGCATGAAAGGATTCATGGATTTTATTAGAGAGCAGGGTGTTGTAGGTTTAGCAGTGGGTTTTATTTTGGGAGGAGCAGTTTCAAAAACAGTTTCATCCTTGGTAGAAAATATTATCAATCCTCTGATTGGTGTTATTTTAGGAAAAGTAAACCTTGCTGACAAAATGCTCTCTCTTGGAGGAGTTAGTCTGAAGTACGGAGCGTTCGTAAGTACAGTAGTTGATTTTCTGATTATTGCTGCGGTTGTTTACTGGGGGGTTAATGCTTTAGGACTAAACAAACTAGACAAAGCCAAAGCATAAAAACTTCCAAAACTGGCGAATTTGGTTTACAAAAAATCTCGCATCGAAGCGGGATTTTTTGTAATATTCTATGTGAAAGCCAATGTAGCTTAACGGGCAAAGCATTCCCTTCGTAAGGGAAAGACAGTCGGTTCGAGCCCGACCATTGGCTCAATATTCATCTTTTCTGGTAGAATAGTCATATGAAAAATATTTATATAACCAGAAGGATTCCAGAGATTGGGATAAAGATGCTCCAGGACAAGGGCTACACAGTCGATATTCGAGAAGGTGATATGCCTCCGACTCACGAAGAATTAAACCAAGCTCTAAATTCAAAACAGTATGACGCGGTAGTCACACTTCTTACTGACAAGATAGATAATCAGATTTTCGATGCAAATCCAAATATTAAGCTCTATGCCAACTATGCAATTGGTTTCGATAATATAGATATAGTTGAAGCAAAAAACAGAGGTATTTTTGTTACTAATACTCCTGGTGCATATGCTGGGTGTGTGGCCGAGCACGCCATAGCGCTTATGCTTGCTCTCACAACTCGGCTAGTTGAGGGTGACGAGTATGTAAGACAAGGTAAGTATAAATGTTGGCAACCTGATATTTTTATTGGTACAGACTTAACAGGTAAAACCCTTGGTCTAATTGGTGCCGGAAGAATAGGTGAAAAGGTCGCTTGGAAACTTATGCATGGTTTTGAAATGAAAATTATTTATCATGATATTGTTCGTAACCAGGCACTCGATAATGATGATAGAGCAGAGTTTAAAGCAACTATTGAGGAAGTTTTGAAGGAAGCTGATATAGTTACACTTCACACTCCACTTCTACCGGAGACAAAGCATCTTATGAATGAAGAAAGACTTCATATGATGAAGCCAACAGCGTTTCTAATCAACACCTCACGTGGTCCAGTTGTGGATGAACATGCTTTGCTCAAGGCGCTTAAGGAAGGTTGGATAAGAGGTGCTGGGCTTGATGTTATGGAGTTTGAGCCGAATCCAGTACCAGGATTAACAGATCTAGATAATGTGATAATAACTCCTCACATAGCTTCTGCACGTGAGTCAGCTCGAAATGAGATGGCGACTATTTGTGCACAGAATGTTATCGACTTTCTAGAGGGTAAGGTTCCTGCAAATAATGTAGCAAAATGATAGGAAAATTAATAATCGCGAGACATCAAGAGTCGGAATGGAACAAGCTTGGGTTATGGACGGGAACAAGAGATAGACATTTAACCGACCTTGGCTTCAAAGAATCCGAAGATTTAGGTCTTTTGCTAAAAGACGTAAAAGTTGATTGTGCTTTTGCATCTATGCAGGTTCGTTCTATTGAAACTCTTTCTTGCATGCTAAATGTTTGTCAGAGATTCGATGTTCCTACAGAGCACTCGGCAGCATTAAACGAAAGAGACTACGGGGACTATACAGGAAAAAGTAAATGGGAAATGGAAGAGAAGCTAGGTGAAGAAGAATTTAATAAAGTTAGACGTTCATGGGATTATCCGATAACAAATGGGGAGTCACTTAAAATGGTTTATGATCGAGTTGTTCCATACTATACCGAAAAGATATTACCTAAAGTTTCAGAGGGTAATAATGTCCTAGTTGTTTCTCATGGCAACACCTTAAGAGCCCTTATGAAATACATAGAAAATATTCCTGACGAAAAGGTGTCAGATGTGGAAATGCCTTTTGGAGCTATATACATATATGACATAGACACCTCTGGACACAAAATAAACAGAGAAGAAAGACTCTTAAATGCTGAACTAAATTAATGACCAATTCTAGAGCACAAATTGTTGCAACAATAGGTCCAGCTTCAGAAAATGATGAGGTGATTTTGGAAATGATTGAGAGTGGTGTGGATGTAGTGCGGTTCAATCTTTCCTGGGCTGATTTATCTCAGCACCTTAAACACATGGATTCTATTTTGAAAGTTAGCAGGAAGTTGGGTAGGAAAATTCCAGTGCTTTTAGATTTACCTGGACCAAGAATACAAACCGGATCAACTCATACTTACGACAAAAGTGGAAGTTTATCAGTTACTGAGAAAGATGAGGGTTATATAAAATTTGGAGTTGAAAATGTTGTTGATTACTTTGCCCTGTCTTTTGTAGGCTCAGGCAATGATGTGGTCAAATGCAGAGAAATAATAAAAAAATATGGAGGCAATCAGAAAATTATCGCAAAAATAGAAAGAGCGGAGGCAGTAGAAAAAATTGATGAAATAATCTCTACTTCGGATGGGATAATGGTTGCGAGGGGAGATTTGGGTGAAGAAGTTCCGCTTGAAAAAATACCATTCGTCCAAGAAGAGATAATTAGGAAGGCAAAATATCTAAATAAACCAGTTATCGTTGCTACTCAATTACTTTTATCTATGGTAGAAAAGGATGAGCCAACTAGAGCCGAAGTGTCCGATGTGGCTACAGCTATCATGGAAGGTGCTGATGCAGTCATGCTTTCAGACGAGACTGCGATTGGTAAGTATCCAATTCAAGCAGTTAAAATGATGGATAAAATAATAGTGGAGTCGGAAAAACATGAGGGGGCACAAGTAAACTATTTATAGAAATGGATAAAAAAAATGATTTAGAAAAGGAGCTTAAAAGCCTCGAAGAAAGTATGTTAGCTATTGATTTTTGGAGTGACAAATATAAAGCTCAAGAAACAATAAAAAAAATCGCTGAACTTAAGGCAGAGATAGAGGGGGGCAGTAAATATGGTTCTGGGGATGCTGTTATGACTATTTTTTCTGGTGCGGGAGGAGATGATGCTGAAGATTTTTCCGCTATGCTTTTTAATATGTATTCCAAATACTGCCAGAAAAATAATTTTGGATTAAGTATTGTCCACCAAAACGAAAATGATCACGGAGGTTACCGAAACATAACTGTTGATATTTCTGGCAAAAATGCGTATGGCAGACTAAAAAACGAGTCTGGAGTTCATAGGCTGGTTCGCATTTCACCTTTTAACGCCAAGTCACTTCGGCACACATCTTTTTCTATGGTAGAAGTTATTCCTAAATTTGAAAAGATGAAAGGTGGCAGTGAAGATATTGTTATACCAGAGGATGATTTACGGGTGGAATTTTCCAGATCCTCTGGTCCTGGCGGACAAAATGTAAACAAAAGGGAAACGGCAGTAAGAGTGGTGCATATTCCGACCAATCTTTCTGCAGAGTCACAAAATGAACGCTCCCAACTCCAAAACAAGGAAAAAGCAATTTCAATTCTCAAAGGGAAAATCTACAAGGCCATGGAAGAGCAAAGAATCTCAAAAGAGAAAGGTATGTATATTTCTAAAACTACTCAAATAGAGTGGGGGAACCAGATCCGCTCATACGTGCAGCATCCCTACAAAATGGTCAAAGATCACAGAACAAATTGCGAAACGTCTAATGTTGAAGCTGTATTAGATGGAGAGTTAGAAGATTTCATTTTGGCAGAGCGCGAGCTCTAATCTTCGGGAAACGAGTTTTGACTATGTAGAGTATGTAGTTTAGAATACTATGGTACGGCTTTGCCTTTTTTCTGTGCAACAAACTTAGTAAATTAAGTAAAAAAATGAGCAAACCATCCAACGTAATGATACATTTTGATAAAGTTACCAAAATATACCCTGATGAATCAAAAGCACTAGTTGATGTCTCTTTTGTAATTGAACCAAAGGAATTTGTATCAATTGTGGGCCATTCTGGGGCAGGCAAAAGCACACTCATAAAAATGATTCTAGGAGAAGAAAACCCAACAAAGGGTAAAATTTTCTATGAATCTAGTGATATTTCAACTCTCGGTAAAAAAGAGATAACTGAGCTACGCAGAAAAATTGGTGTAGTCTTTCAAGACTTCAGGCTTTTACCAGATAAAAATGTTTATGAAAATATTGCCTTTGCCATGGAGGCGGCGGGCAGATCAGATGAGGAGATCGAAATGGATGTTCCGCATGTTTTAGATCTTGTGGACCTTAGTAAAAAAATATGGAACTTTCCAGGAGAACTATCTGGTGGGGAGAGACAAAGAGTCTCTATTGCAAGGGCAATAGTGAACCAGCCGGATATAATAATTGCAGATGAGCCGACAGGGAATCTTGATCCTCTAAATACCTTTGATATTGTTCAGATACTAAAAAAAATTAATGATCTTGGCACGACTGTTATTTTGACCACTCACAACAAAGGAGTTATCGATTCTTTGAAAAAAAGAGTGTTAACAATGGAGAGTGGTCATATAATACGCGATGACAAAGAGGGGAGATATATTATTTAAATTACTAATTTCTAAAATTGGGAATTTGGTAGGTTAACTAGTATAATTAGATTAACTAGAAATTATATATTTATGTGGATTAAAATAAAAAGAGTAATAAGGTCAGGGTTTTATGGTTTTTGGAGAAACAGTTTCGTTTCTCTTTCAGCCGTACTTGTTATGGTTGTTACACTTTTTGTAATAGGCTCAATTATTTTTTCTGGTGCCATTTTACGCTCAACTCTTGATCAAATACGTGAAAAAGTAGATATAAATGTTTACTTTGTTACTTCAGCAAAAGAAGATGATATTCTGGCGGTTAAGAAGAATATCGAAAGATTGCCAGAAGTTTTGACAGTGGGATACATTTCTCGTGAGGAAGCTCTTATAAATTTTAAGAGGAGACATGAAAATGATGAGTTTACCCTACAAGCTCTAGATGAGTTGGGAGAAAATCCACTTGGTGCAACTCTTAATGTCAAAGCAAAAGATCCTTCACAATATAGTTCTATCGCTGAGTTTCTAAATAGTAAGTCAGTATCGGTTGGAGGAATAGTAGACAAGGTAAATTACTATCAAAACAAGGATGCAATTGATAGACTAACTAAAATAATCAATTCTGCTGATAGACTGGGTTTTATACTTACAATTTTCTTAATATGTATTTCTATACTAATTACCTTCAATACAATTCGATTGGTTATTTATATGGCAAAAGATGAGATTGCTGTTATGCGACTTGTGGGAGCTTCCACAGGCTATATCAGAGCACCATTCTTTGTTGCGGGTGCATTATATGGTTTTGCCGCAGCAATCATTACTCTCATTTTGTTCTATCCAGTGACTCTCTGGCTGGGTAAAACAACATCTAATTTCTTTGTTGGTCTCAATATTTTCCATTATTATGCTTCAAATTTTGGTCAAATTTTCCTACTTATTGTTGCTTCTGGGGTAGTGATTGGCTCCATTTCATCATTTCTAGCGGTTCGTAAGTACTTGAATGTTTAGGACAGATAAGTAATAAGTTATTCGTTTACTTTTTAGTTTATATTGTGTATAAATAAATTCCAGTAGTTCTATTCATCCCAATTAAGGAGATATAATTGTGAGATACGAAACAACCGAAGGATTAACCAGAATCGTAGTGAGTGGTTTTAGCTATGAAGAAAGCCGGCTATTCACAGAATTTCTGAGACTCAATTCACTTTCAAGTGTCGGGCCAAATGCTGTGATTTACCCTAACGGCCAGACCGAAGGGGTAATTGATGGTTTCTATACCACTGCAGCGGTTCAACAAATTGTCCCCTGGTTGGAGGAAAACATAAGCAAGACTGTGACTGTATGATGCAGTCCACTTCTTGTTTCTACCTGAGACGGACCCATAAAGTCCGTCTCGATTTATCTCTAAGCAAATTATTTATAGTCTATAAATTATTTTTCCATTCCATTCACAGGGAACCCCGCCCGACTCCCTTCTTCCCTGGTGAGGGCGGGGTTGAATGTGCAGAAGCCTAGCATGGTAATCCGTGCTAGGCTTTAAACATGAGAATCAGAAGCTTAAACCACTCA
>JBAQWP010000086.1:0-14971 GCA_049298975.1 Minisyncoccia bacterium | reverse complement strand
ATGAAGAAGAGTTATAGAATCACTAGAATAATGGAGATTATTTTAGCAGGTGCTATTTCTCTAAACGCGTCTGATATTCACATCGAACCAGAATCTGACTTTGTCAGAATAAGATATAGATTGGATGGAATCCTAACTGACATTCTTGAGTTTGATCGAGACACATACAAACTTCTTTTGTCTAGAATAAAGCTAGTCTCAAATCTTAAGCTAAATGTTGGTGGTTCCCAAGATGGAAGATTTAGTATTATCGTAAAGTCATCCGAGATAGAAATACGAAGCTCTATTTTGCCAGGCGGAAACGGCGAGTCGGTTGTGCTGAGAGTGCTAAACCCTGATGCTATATCTGTGCCATTAGAGCAACTTGGTATTAACCCTAAACTTCTAAAGGTGCTGTTAGCTGAACTAGCTAGGCCAAATGGGATGATTCTAAACACTGGTCCGACCGGCTCGGGAAAAACTACAGCCTTGTACGCCTTCCTTAAGCGACTCTACAGCCCAGAGATAAAAATAATAACCATAGAAAACCCTATTGAGTACCACCTGCCAGGCATTGTTCAAACCCAGACAGATGAAAAAAACAACTACACTTTTGCTGAAGGCCTGAGAAGCGCTCTTAGACAAGACCCTGATGTGATCATGGTTGGTGAGATTAGAGACAGTGAAACCGCAGAAATCGCTATTAACTCAGCCCTAACTGGACACCTAGTTTTCTCCACACTTCACACCAACAACGCGGCTGGAACATTTCCTAGACTTATTGATTTGGGAGTTAATCCAAAAGTCATTTCATCAGCTATAAACATCGCCATGGCTCAAAGACTTGTTAGAAAGCTATGTCAGTACTGCAAACAACAGATAGAGCTCACAGGTGATGATAAAAAAATTGTTGATGAAATTGTTTCGACTATTACCGACAAATCTGCACTTGAAGGAGTTGATACAAGTCACTACTATCATTCAGTTGGCTGTGATAAATGCAACATGCTTGGCTATAAAGGCAGAATTGGAGTTTTTGAAGCAATACTAATGGATGAAAATATAGAAAAAGTAATTCAGGAAAATCCTAGTGAAAGAGAGATAAATAAAGAGTCTAAGTACCAAAATATTCTAAATATGACCCAAGATGGTATTGTAAAAGTTCTTCAGGGTATAACCACACTGGAAGAACTTAAAAGAGTTATTGATCTTGAGCGACAACATTAAAACATTCTTCCGTTTCTTCACCAAATTTTTTTCGTCAAGATGGACAGAATGGGTTGTCCACTTTCTAATGGAAAAAAGGCTTGCCAATACGCATCTAAAAATTATACTAGAGTAGAGTTTTTCGTTTGAAAACAGAAAAACTCCAGAACATAAATCTCTAAGCAACACTTTCAATAATCTAGTACCAAAAGCCAAGCATTTTACAAAGGATAAAACCAGCTTGTTACACAAGATAACACCCAGGATGTCCTCGCAGAAACACTCTTAAGCATTAAAATGCCCAGTTGCTTAGAGATTTATATTTTGGAGCGAAAAAATAAGCCTTGAAGGCCCAAATCCCCTCTTCTATTTTCAACGATTTGATTCAGCTATAGCCTATCACATAATTAAATTTGTGTCAATAGGTAATTTATGATCTAATTTTATGGTAGTTTTTGTTAATAAGCCGAATAGTTCCTTCGGAATTTACTCTTCTTTGACAAAAATTTTAAATGGTATAATGAATAAATCTCAAATAACAAATTCGAAAATTCAAATCTGATAGTTTTTTCGGATTTCGATCTTGTTATTTCGAATTTAAGATAATATGACCATGACAAAAGGACCACAAAAACAAGAAAAAAAAGAGAATGTTGAGGAGGCTATAGAGAAAGATTCCTTATTTCTCGACACCACTCTGCGACCTTCTAGATGGGATGACTACGTCGGACAATCTAGTATCAAAAAGAATCTACATATTCTACTGACTGCTGCGAAAGAAAGAAGTCACCCACCTGAGCACATCCTTTTTTATGGCTCTCCAGGCCTAGGCAAAACCACACTTGCGAATTTGGTTGCCAAAGAAATGAATGCTCAGATGAAGGTAACATCTGGACCAGCCATCGAAAAAGTTGGTGACTTAGCATCCATACTTACCAACCTCTCCCCAGGAGACATACTTTTTATTGATGAAATTCATCGATTAAATAAAACTATTGAAGAAGTCCTCTACCCCGCGATGGAGTCTGGCTCACTTGATATTATTATTGGTAAAGGGCCAAGCGCAAGAACTATACAACTAGAGCTCCCACCATTTACTCTCATTGGCGCCACAACTCGCATAGCCATGATCTCTTCCCCTCTTCGATCTAGGTTTTCAGGTGGAATATTTAAGCTCGAGTTTTATACCAATGAGGAGATCCAAAAAATAATTACTCGTTCAGCAAAAATTCTAGGTATGGTATTGGAAAATTCTGCTGGCGTAGAAATTGCTAAAAGATCACGATTTACTCCAAGAACGGCAAACTACTTTCTAAAAAGATGTAGAGATTTTGCCCAGGTCAATAAAAGAAGTTTGGATAAAGTGTCAGTGGACGAAGCACTTAAGCTCTTAGGTATAGACGAGGTAGGGCTAACACCGTCGGATAGAGACATTATGCATGCCATAATAAACAAATTTTCTGGTGGACCTGTAGGACT
Source organism: Minisyncoccia bacterium (assembly GCA_049298975.1). Lineage (GTDB taxonomy): Bacteria > Patescibacteriota > Minisyncoccia > Phycocordibacterales > DATDWN01 > C7867-006. The sequence goes on along the minus strand of JBAQWP010000086.1, from coordinate 12,307 downwards.
CAATACTCTGGCAGCAGCACTCGGCGAAGAACAAGCAACCATCGAGGAGTTTAACGAGCCATATCTAATTCAGCTTGGATTTTTAGACAGAACTCCACGCGGGCGTGTTGTGACGACCTTAGGTTATGAGCATCTAGGATTAAAATCTCCAACACTTATTTAGTCTAAGCTGCCATCGGTAAATCCTTCGGTTGATTATACCTTTCAGCTAATCTTATTCTATAAATATTGTCACAAGCCTGACCTCGTAATGCCCCGTTTGTGTCCGCTATGACTTGATCGAAATCCAAAATTAGAATTAGATTTGGATTTGTTTCTCTTTCCTGTTTTATCCACTTATAAAAGGCTGTTGTATCGGCACTTTTATCATCCAACTTCAAATGATAATTATGAACTTCTACTCCCTTTTCAGAATATTCATCGTGCAGAGCCTTAACTGATTTTATATTTTCACTACTATCATCAACAACGTAAGCATGGATAGGCTTTTCTGTCTCACGAGCGGATATTTCATCAAAAATTTTTCTTAGTTCAGAAATTTTTTCACCTTCCACTACATGAATATGATCTTGATCGATAAACTTATCAGCCCCAGAACGTCTAAGTTTATCTTCCTGCCAGTCCTTATCACCCAAAGTCCAGATTTCAATTTGATTATTTAGATTACTCAATACTTCTAGTAGACAATGTATTTTGTAATTGTTTGTTTTTAGCACCTCTACAAGAGAAACAGTTTTTCCTTCTCCATCTAGACCAATCTTTGTTAAACATTCTGGGGTAACACTTTCTTTGATACACTGTCTAATAACACCAGGAGTCATATTTAAAGCCTTTGCCACATCGGAAATGCCTTCATCTAAGATAAACCTTCCCTCGTTTCTTTTTGTATGCTCCCAAAAATTATTCATCACTGCATCACGAACTCTTTGAAAATCTAAGGAGTCCTCTATTTCCTCGGCTGTCTTTTCTTTCAGTTCTGCAATTATTTCCGCTTTTCTTTTGTCTTCACTTGTTGGAACAGTATCATTTGATTCGTGCATATGTTTTTTAGTGTTAGCTGGTAATGTATAAATTATATCTAAATCCTAACTTGATTCTTTATTCCTTATTCTATATTCTACTCTACATATGGCAGGACACAATAAGTGGTCAAAAATCAAAAGACAGAAAGAAAAGACGGACGGACAGAAGTCTAAGGTTTTTGGAAAACTTGTTAAACTCATTCAGGTCGAAGCAAAAAAGGCTGGTGGAAATCTGTCATCACCTGGACTAAAAGCAGCAATTGAAAAAGCAAAGTCTTTTAATGTTCCTAATGACAATATAGAGAGAGCAATCAAGAAATCCAGTGAAGCTGGTGAAGCGGAAGTTGTGGTATATGAAGCATATGGCCCGGGAGGATGTGCAATGATTATTGAGTGTCTTACTGAAAACAAAAACCGTGCAAACCAGGATGTAAAGACTATTTTAGCCAAAAATGATCTGGCAATGGCGGGAGTTGGCGCGGCTTCTTGGGCGTTTACACACAACCCAGGTGAGGAGTGGCTTCCGACTTCAACTGTGCCACTTTCAGAGGAAGATGGCGAGAAGCTTTCTAATCTTATAGATCAGCTTGAGGAGAGTGATGAAGTTAACGACATCTACACGAACGCCGAGTAGAGGACTTTTAAATTTGGCGAACTCCGTCGTTGGACTTCGGTAAAATACTCCTCACCTTATACCCGATAAGGCTCGTCATATTTTCCTTGTCCGCCTCGGATTTCATCCAAATTGTAAAAGTCTCAAATCTGCAGTGTCTTAAAAAATCACTCGGGATTCTATTATGGTAGAATTCTGAATATGCGAATAATTTCTATAGACCCAGGATATGAAAGGTTGGGTGTGGCAATAATCGAAAAGGAGAAGAATAGAAGAGAAGAGCTTATTTTCTCTGAATGTTTTAAAACATCTAGCAAGCTCCCCCACTCAGAGAGACTAACTTTAATTGGAAACAGAATAAAAGAAATAATTAAAAAATATAAGCCAGAACAAATGGCTACGGAGAAACTTTTCTTCTCTGGAAATCAAAAAACTGCTCTTCTTGTCGCGGAAGCTCGTGGAGTCATACTTTACTCCGGAAGGTCTTTAGGTTTAGAAGTTTTTGAATACACCCCAAACGAAGTGAAAATTGCTATAACTGGCTACGGACGTAGTGAGAAAAGACAAATGATAGACATGGTCAAAAAGTTAATCACTTGGACATCGGATGTCCAAGTTGGCAAAAAAAATAGCGATGATGAATTTGACGCGATAGCCATAGGCCTCACCCATTTTGCTATACATAGATGATGTGATAATCTATTTTTAGGAGGGTTGAATGATCACCTTTACGTACCTTTTGGTGACAGGTCTTGGAGTTATCTACACAATGTGTGCTGGATTCGTGATAATCCTCACATTCAAAATATTCCTTCCGGAGGAATACCCTGAACGAGGAATTTCCGTGAAAAAAGTGTTCGACTGGGCGTTCAATTTTGCCGTCATCGGCACTGCACTTGTGTTATCCGCATATGTCGGAACACACTTACCCCTGCCTTAACGGTCAGCCGGGAAACGGCTGGCCGTTTCCTGTTATGTGAAAGTGAAATTAGAATTTCGTTGAAGCAAACAATATTAGACATATCCCCTTGTTAAGTATTTGTGAGGATTTTTGTTCGAGTTCAAGGCGCGAGTGAGGAATGCGACCAAGGTGTACACTTAGTACTCCGCGGGAGCATCCGGAACGAGCAACGCAGAAATCGGACAAAAATACCACAAAGACTAACTTCTCATCATTTTGAGAAACACGTCGTGAGGTATGTCGACGGAACCACGTCCACGCTCTTTCATCTTTTTCTTTCCTTTCTTCTGCTTTTCGCGAAGTTTCATTTTTCGGGTAATGTCTCCACCATACATATGCTGAGTCACGTCTTTACTAAAAGCCGAGACGGTTCGGCTGGAAATAATTCTGCCGAGTGCCTTGCCTTGAATTTTCATAACAAACATTTGTCGAGGCAGTATGCCGTGGAGTTTTTCGACTGCATTCTCAGCTTCTTGTTCTACTACCCTTCTAGATACCACCCGAGAAAATGCAGGGAGAACTTCGTCAGCAACAAGAATATCCAAACGAACCACATCGGCTTTTCTCATTCCTTCGATCTCGTAGGAGATGGAAGCAAAACCACTGGAGACACTTTTTAGTTTATCAAAAAAATTTCGCATAAGTTCTCGAAGTGGCATTTTGAGAGTAATCCTCGTTCTATCCTCTCCAAAATTTTCTGAATCCCCAATTTCGGCCTCATGATCATACAAAAGAGGCATCAAACTTGAGACATAACTAACTGGAATAATAAGAACAACATTTGCCCATGGCTCTTTTATATCGGAAAGCAATCCTTCATCCGGAAAATGCGCTGGTGAATAAATCATCTCACTTTTATCTTTCTTTGGACCTTGTTTGTAAGTTACTTCATAGGTAATAGTCGGCATGGTCACCACGAGATCAAGGTTAAATTCCCTATGGAGTCTTTCGGTAATAATCTCCAGGTGGAGCATCCCGAGGAAGCCACACCTAAAGCCCCTCCCTAATGCCCCTGATGATTCTTCTTCATAGGTATAGGAAGAATCAGAGAGTTTGAGTTTCCCTAATGATTGTTTCAATACCTCAAAATCATCCTGACTTTCTGGATAAATAGATGCCCAAACCACTGGCCTAGGGGACATGTACCCAGGAAGTGGGGGTAGATTATCTTTCAAATCTGACACTGTATCTCCCACAGAAGCTATACCTGGTTCCTTTATACCTGTCACTATATAACCTATCTCTCCCGCTCCAAGCGACTCAACCGAAACTTCGTCTGGTGAAAAAATACCAACTTCGATACCTGTAAATACTTTTCCTGAGATCTTAAATATCAGTTTTTCATTCCTGGAAATTTTTCCACTTACAACACGAACAAAAACTATTACCCCTTTATGTGTCGAGTATTTAAAATCAAAAACTAGAGATCTAAAGTTATTTGTCTCCGTCGTCTGCTTTGGTGGAGAAATTTTTTTTATTATCTCCTGCAAAAGATCATCTACTCCTACCCCAGTCCGCCCAGAGACTAAAAGTATTTCTTCCTCTTTGCAATCTAATAACTTTATTACTTCTTCTTTTACTTCGAGAACTCTTGCAAGCGGTGAATCTATTTTTGAAAGTACGGGGATGATTTTAAGTCCAGCTTCGCGCGCCATGTTTAGAGTAGTAAGTGTTTGAGCTTGAACTCCTTGGGTAGAATCAACTAAAAGAATAGACCCCTCTACAGCTTTCAGGGCTCTAGAGACCTCGTACGAAAAATCAATATGCCCTGGAGTGTCGATCAGGTTAAGTATATAGTTCTGGCCAGAATAATTATATTTCATTCTAACTGGCTGCATTTTTATTGTAATTCCTCTTTCGCGCTCGAGCTCCATAGAGTCTAGAACTTGGTCCTGCATTTTTCTAGCTTCAATAGTGTGAGTTATCTCAAGCATCCTATCAGCAAGGGTTGACTTGCCATGATCTATGTGGGCGATAATAGAAAAATTGCGTATGTTTTCTTCGAAAGACTTCATTGGAGTAAGTTAAGCACAAAATACAATTTTTTTCTATTTTTAAATAAGTTCAGCGTCTGGAGAAATAGCTTTCGCTTTCCAAATCTTTTTATGTAATGTTGACCACACTTCCTCAAGTTCTTTGTTTTTTAATAAATACAAAACAATGACACACGACGCTATTCCTAATAACCCTGATAGGAATCCCTGCAAAAATATTCCAGGCAAAGTGTTTAAGTTAAATATTTCTCCGAAAAATTCCAGAAAAACATATGACACAAAACCCATAATAGTAGAGGCACCAAATACCTGGAATAGTGTTTTAAACACAGGCCCAGAGTAGCTATTGAAATGTGCATGAAATCCCACCCAATGGACTATTAGGTTAATAAATAAACCGATAGAGTATCCAAGAGGTAGCATGAGCACAATAGTACCTGGGACGTCTGTCACTTTAAATAATGCCTCAATGAAATACCTAAATGTGTTACTTGTTTGAAATATATCTACGAGGTAATAACTAATATATACAAGTAAACCAGCTGAGAAAACATTCATGAAAAGTGGAGTTTTTGTTTTTCCTTGAGAGTAGTATGAACGAACAAACAACGCCACTAGGTTCTGAGCAATCAGTGAAAATGTAAAAATCGCAAGGGCGGCGGCGGTAAGTCTTGTATCGTCCCAATTGAATCTACCGGACCCAAGTATAGTTCGAACTATTTGTGCTCGTAGAACAATAAATAAAACAGAAATAGGCACCGACCAGAAAATAATATGCCTGGAAGAAGAAATCATTTGATCTACAAATTCCTGCCTATTTCCTCCCGAGAATAGTCTAGTTAGGGTTGGAAATGCGGCTAGTGAATAACTGACTCCAATAACACTGAATGGTACAGATTGAAGGTTAAAAGAAAAATTAAAAACCGAGACAGATCCAGAAAGAAACATTGAGGCAAAAGAGATTAGAATCAATTCTGCTATTTCATTGGAGGAGACTGTTATGGTTCTAGGTAATGAAGTTAAAACAATATTTTTTATAAAGGCTATTCTTACTGGGAATCTAAATATTGGGAAAAAACCAATGCTGGCTATATATGGAATTTGGATTGCAAAATGTAGAAAGGCACCAAAAACCACCCCCATCCCCAAACCAACCAGCCCGAATAGTGGGTAAAGTAAAATAATTCCTAGAATAATTCCTATATTATAAAAAACTGGTGAGGTGGCATAGATGAAAAATCTTTTATGGGTCTGGGTAATACTTGCAAGCAAATTTGAGAACCCCAGAAATGCCGGGGAGAGCAAAAGTACTCTTGTTAACTTAACCAATTCAGAAAAATCCTGTTCGCCACTAAACAAAGGAAAAAGTTTTGACATTAGGTACGGAGTAAATATATAAGCAACCACACCAGTGACAGTCATAAATAAGAAAAAGAAAGTGAAGACACTATCTATAAATTTTTTTGCCTCTTCCTCATTGTTATCCATCCTTTCAACTAAAAAAGGAATTATCACCGAGATAGAAACAATTGAGCCGATTAGGACAAAAAGAATGTCGGGGATTCTAAATGCGGAATAGTATAAGTCGAGTGTATTGCCTGCCCCAAAATATGATGCTAAAAGCCTATCCCTAAAAAGAGCGAGGATCTGGGAACATATTGCAAAAAAACCTAGAAGGTAAGCTGCTTGATGCAATCCGGAAATTTCGCCATTCAGTGTTTTTAAAAAATTCTTAACCATTATCTTTCAATTATAGGTAGAGAATTACCTTTTTCTGGCTTATTTTTATCTGTGTTTGTAAAAATTGGTTTATTAGCTAGGAGATTAGAAAGTATTGTTTCCACCTCCTGACTATCTGGGTTTGTTAATTTTAATTCCTTAAACTCAGCTATAGCCTTATCATGCTGACCTATTATCTCATAAGAAAGCCCTAGAAAATATTTAGCATTGGCGTAATTATCAGTGATTTTAAGTGCCTTTTGAAAAGCTTCGATAGCACCATTCCAATCTGATTGGTTATATTTTAAGAGTCCTAATTGAAAAAATACTGCTGGATTATTTGGGTCAATCATGGTTGTACTGGTTACTGTGTCTATAGCGTCTTTTATATTTCCAGCCGCCACTTCTATTTGAGATAGAACAAAGTAAGCATCAAGATAGTTATACTTTAAACTAATAGCTTCCATGGCATATTCCCTAGCCCTACTTAATTCATTATTAGAAGCAGCTAATCTCGACAACAAAACAAGTATTGAAGGATTTTTTGGGTTCAATTTTAATGCCTCCTTATATGAGAACTCTGTATTATTGTAAGCACCTTTAATTTTTAAATTAGGATTTGATACGCTACCATATACGTTACCTAGACTAATCCAGTTGAGATAATTAAGGGGATTTTTTTCCTTTGCCTTAGTTCCTGCATAAATGGCCTTTTTTAATATTTCTGCAAAACTTACCTGCAATGCCTCTTGTGTTTCATTACTTGTTTCCTGGGAGATAATTTCATTCAATTTTGCTAATTCAATTTTTACAAGCTCTCTGTAATACACATCAAGTGGGGCTAAATTAATTGCTACTATAATATATTTTTCGGAGAGAGAAGTATTTTTTTCTGAATTTAATGAATATAAACTTTTTTGAAAATACCACGAGGATCTTGCGTTGTTTAGTAAGCACCAACCGATAGTAGCAAGGAAGATGAATGTGAGAGTTAGTATAAAAGAGATAAAAAAAGCTGTTTTCTGATGGCTGGAGAATTCTATTGTTCTAATTTTCGATACATTAGAAATATTCAAAGATGCAAGAAAAAGACCTGTAAAAAAGAAAGTTAAAATAATAATAGCTGTACTTGGCACATAAATGAAAGCTACAGCCCATAAGTATATAGATAAGAAAAAAGATGAGACTGAGAGGTATTTAGATAGATCATCCTGATTTCTATTAAAAATTGTTTTGAAACCTAAATATATTAAATAAGCAATAAAAACAAACCATGAGAGAATACCTACTATTCCAGCAGTTACAATATATGTAGGAATCAGACCAAAACCACTTGAAAATTCTAAGTTCCAATAGATAGTTGATAAAATATCATTCGGCTTCCACTTTGACCAACCATTTATGAAAGTATTTGGTCCTGAACCAAAAAATGGATTTGTGTTTAATGTATTTTTAACCACATCATATGTTGCCGAGAAAGATGGTCTTATTTCTAAGTTTTCAACCTGAAGCTTTGAAGACAACAATCCCCCAAAATCCATCCCCCATATAATAAAAACAACACTGATTAAAAAAAATATCACTGAGGAGATTGGAATCATTCTAAGAATCTTGGTTTGTGTGTGTGGTCTATGCTTGTTACTGATAAAAACATAAACAGTGAATGCTAGAGAACAAATGGCTAGTATGAACCAAAGTAACTTAAAATTAACTAGGGCTAAGAAGAATAGTGAAACAAGTAGAGTCGCGCCCAGAACATATTTCATAAAATAACTTATTGGAGCTATCTCAAAAGTTACTAGTGAAAGAATAGCGCAAACCCCAAAAAAGATTCCGACATTATTCCAACTACCAATCATAGTGGAAACAATTGAATTAAAAATCCCAAAAGAAAGAAAGTCGGCCCCAAAAACAATTCTAAGGATCAAAAATAGTGAAAATACTAAAGAAGAGAGAAGGAAAATAATATATGAATTAAAAATCCTCTGCTTACTTCCAAACAACACTGACACCAAGAAAAGATAAACAAATAACAAAAACATAAAACCGGTTGAGTTTGTGTCCGGTGTATACCCCAAAAAATCATATCTTGAAAAACCCTTTATAAAACTAGCAACAAAATAAAATAGTGGAGGTAAAAAAATAACTACCAAATATTTCATTGAATGGCTGAGTATAGTAATCTTCTTAGAAAGATAGGTACTTATAAAAAATAAAAAAAATGAAAGTATTACACCAATGGCAAAAAGCAAGGTTGTTGTAAATTGGGGTGACAAAAAATTAAATCTATTAGGAAGAAAAAAAGTTGGAACCAAGAAAGTCGTCCCTAGTAAAATATAGAAAATGATTTTGTTTAAATTGGCACTTATTGATCTCATAGACTTAAAAAGCTTTTCGAATTATATAAAAAACTGGCCTAAATGAAAACATACACTTTTTAGGTGTACGTTTTCATGTTGCTCTACTATAAGCCGAATTCTGTCCCAAACAAAAGTTTGGTGATAATTATTTATCTGTCACTTGTGTTACCACAAGGATCAAGCGGCACTCCCCTTACCACCTTTAAAACGATACAATTTGTATTACGTTAAAAGTGGTAAGGGGCACGGCCTTGCATCAAAGTAAGGATTTTGCCGTTTCACCCCAATATCACTATTGGATTCCTCCCGAAGGAGGCCTTAAGCTTTCGCCTCAGGCGTCACTGCTCGCACCTCTCACATTACTGTGGACGGGTATTACCCGCTACTCCTCACCATTTAAGGTATGATGTTCGGACTTTCCTCCCTTTCAAAGAAAGAGTAACTATCCGTAGAGCAATGTCATAGTATCATATTATAAAAAAATACATAACCAATACGTCAGCTTGACATGACTTGCCACCGTAATGTTGTATAATATTATTAACTCATGTGCCACAATAAATGGCTCTACTTCCCAATATCTCGTATATAATGGAAATAAATAAGTGCCTATTCTAGCCAGACTTGTGCCACTTTTTTATGCCCGTAATACACGGCCGTAAGTGCACTACCTTACTGAACAGATACAGATACTTACAACACATTAGTTACCTACAGACTTCCATATTTATGAATTTGAGTCGTAAATACTATAATTATGTCTATAAATAACTTAAGCCACCAATAACTCTAGCGTGGGCATGATGTTATAAAGGACAAAATCGAATTAGTAATCTTCTCCACAGCTAAATATTTATCATCTTGTACAAAGGTTATTATATATTATAAAATTAATATTAATGTTTATTAATGTTTTTACTTATATATAGGACAAAATGGCTAATCAATACATAACAATAAAGCAAGCTTCTAAGATTCTTGGAGTGGCCCCACTTACCCTAAGGAACTGGGATAGAAATGGAAAACTCAAAGCCCACAGACACCCGATGAATAATTACAGGGTTTACAAAATTCAAGATCTTGAGACAGTTATCCAGGAGATAGAGGTAAATGCAGGATTGAGGAAAAGTACTAAGGCCGAAGTAAGAAAGATCATAGTGAAGCATCTAACTGATGAGGACTAGAAAACAGCTGGAGTAACTCCAGCTGTTTTCTTAATTTAGCAGTCTTAGTATTTCGGATTTAAGTAGCTCTGGATTAATTGAACCTCCAGTTTTTTTCATCCCTTGCCCAACAAAGAACTGAAGTAATGATGTTTTCCCTTCTTTATATCCAGTAACTGATTCAGGATTTTCCTGAATGATTTGTTCTGCAAGTTTAGCTATCTCTTCTGGATCACTCATTTGAATAAGTTTTTTATCTTTTGCTATAGTCTCTGGATCACCTCCTATTTCGTACATAATTTTTAACACATCCTTCGCTCCTCTTGATGATAGCATTCCTGATTTTATCAGATTCATTAACTTAAAGAATGATTCTGTGTTTAGTAAACCAATTAGATCTTCTTTATCCTTATTTTTTGACATACCTCCTATATCTGAAACGATGTAGTTTGAACAAAGAGTTATTGCTTCCCTATCCAAGCCCAAAGCAACCACATCTTCAAAAAACTTACCTAGAACGGAGTTGTTTATAAAAAACTCTGCGTCTTCTTGTTTGATTCCCCAACTCAAATATCCTTCTCTTTTCTGTTGTGGTAATTTCGGCAAATCTTTTTTTAGGTTCTCAATACTAAATTCTGGTATCTCAGATAGAATTAGTTTTGGTAAATCTGGCTCAGGAAAATATCTGTAGTCCTTTGCATTCTCTTTTGATCTTTGTGAAAAAGTAATGTTTTTATTTTCATCCCATCCTCTAGTTTCTTGAACAACACTCTCCCCTTTTTCCAGAAGTGCCTCTTGTCTTTTAGATTCATACTCGATTGCTTTACTAACAGCTCTGAAGGAATTAATATTTTTTACCTCAACTTTTGTACCCCAAACATCATTTTTAGAAATAGAAATATTTACCTCAACTCTCATTTCTCCTTTTTCCATGTTTGCTTCAGACACATCCAAGTATTGCAAAATGAGTTGCAACTCTTTCGCAAAATTTACAGCTTCTTCTGCAGAGTGAATTACTGGCTCAGTAACCAACTCCATAAGTGGAACCCCCGCTCTGTTAAAATCAACTAAACTCACCCCAGGTTTCTCGTGTGAGGATTTTGCAGTATCTTCTTCAAGATGAATTCTGGTCAATTCTACCCCTCTCACAAAACCACCTTCAACTAAAGGATACTTGTACTGACTGATTTGATAGCCTTTTGGAATATCAGGATAAAAATAATTTTTTCTATCAAACTCAGTGAAATCAGCTAGTTTGCTGTTTGCCGCGACACCAACCATTAAAACTTTTTTTACTGCTTCTTTATTAATAACTGGGAGTGTTCCAGGATTACCCATACACACCGGACAGACATGAATATTTGGATTCTCTTCATCTGGGTTGTTTGTACAACCACAGAACATTTTTGTTTTTGTTTTTAGTTCGGCGTGGATTTCCAAACCAATAGTCATTTTGTATTCACTTTTTCGTTCTTCAGTCATGCTAATGACAAGTATATTATAGTTTACCTAATATTTTAACGAGATTGTCTCTAAGATTTTTTATAGATTTATCATCAATAATTGATACAGAGAAGACATGTTTATTTTTCTTTTCAAGTGCCTTTGTCAGTTTATCTATTCTCTTTCCGTCTGTTGTGTCTGTCTTAGTTAAGAGTATTATATCAGTCTTTGCTAATAAACTCGGATCATATTTTCTTAGTTCGTCTTTAACAATTTTAAGGGTCTTTTCTGGATCTTCGTCCTCAAGAGACAAACAATACAATAGGGCCTTGGTTCTAGAAATGTGTCTTAAAAATTTGTGACCTAAGCCCTTACCTTCTGATGCACCCTCAATTAGACCTGGAATGTCTGCAATGACAAACCCAAACATCTCACCTAGATTTGGAAATAAAGTTGTAAATTGATAATTGCCAACCTTGGCACGCGCACGAGTTAAACTGTTTAACAAACTAGACTTTCCAGCATTAGGCATACCAACCAAACCCAAATCAACAACAAGTTTCAATTCCACAAAGAAAGGTCCCCCTTCACCCACCTTACCTTCTGTGTGTTCTTTTGGTCTTTGATTTTTTGAATTTTTAAAGTGATCATTACCCAAACCACCCCTACCACCTTTTAGAAACAAAAAGTTGTCTTCGTCTAGTACCTCAACAAACTTTCCGGTTTTAGTATTTGTAACAACACTACCTATCGGTAACTCAAGAATTAAGTCCTTTCCTGATTTGCCTTGCATGGTCTTCCCTAAGCCCTGTTGTCCATTTTCAGCTCTAAAATCATTGTTAAATTTATACTCAGATAGCTTGGCGATATCTCGTACACCCTTAATATAGACGTCTCCGCCCCTTCCACCATCTCCACCACCTGGGCCAGCGTGGTCCTTGCCTTTTTCGTGTCTCCATGAGACTATGCCATCTCCACCTTTGCCAGAATGGATATTTAAAGTAATTTCATCAATAAACATGAGATATAATG
>JBAQWP010000085.1:0-4171 GCA_049298975.1 Minisyncoccia bacterium | reverse complement strand
TTCCCATACTGTGATGAAAGTTGATCTCTTTTAGCTTTTATTTCTTTAACTTTATCCAACACATTCTGGTACTCAGTTAACTTTTCTTTTCTTTCATTAATCACTGAAAAAGTAGGTTTCATGTACATAAAGAACACCCCGACACAAAGAGCTATTATAAAGAATGGAAAGAAAGATTTCATATTATTGTTGTGTGTCTGAATTTGAATTAATATACTCCTTATACGATATCAATCTAGGTAAAATATTTGCTTTCATCCTTGATTTAATCGATCCGCTATCTGTTAATACGAAATTTGAAAACTCAACATTAGCCAAGAATCCACTCTCCGTAAAAACATTTCTCTGATTTGCGATTGCGTTATAGCTTAATGACTCACTATCAAGAGTAATGTATGGCTTACCTTCCGTATTGCTATAAATTAAATTATCAAATCTAACATTTTTTAAGGTTTCATTTTGAAGCAACACAAGTATTTGGGAAGCAACAACATGTTGCTCTAGTAAAGTTTTAATCGCATTAAGCTTTATACTTGCATCAATAAGTTCCTGAATTCTACTTTCTTGAAAAGCAGATCTCACATCCGTTAATTGCTTATCTGACGAACTTATCTGATTTTCGATATATTTTAGATAACCAAAAAGCCCAGCTGATGCCATTATTGTCAGCAAGAAAAGAAGTGTAGCCACAGCAGAAAAAATGTTGACATTTTTTTCAACCGGACCGGCCATTCTAGGCGAGTCAACTACTGGCTTTTTAGGAATGAACGAAGATTGGAATTTTGGTTCCATTTATTTATAGTTTATTGTTAAAATTATATTACAATTAAAAACAAATGACTATTTACATCTGGGGACAAAATTAACCTAACTCTTGAAGTTTGCGTAAGGCAACCCCTAAAGAAACACAAAACTCGGGACCAGTATCTTTTAGGACTTTTTCTAGAAAAGCTGGGGCAATCACTTTTGAAAATGGGTCGCCTGCCACCACATCTGTTTGAAATGTCTCTTTGGCTACATCTACTATACCCTTCAAGGCACTACCTCCCCCAACCAACATCACCTTAGTCACATTTTTGTTATATTTCTTCTGATAAGCAAGAATAACTTGATTTGCCTCAGAGAAAATATAATTTAGTGTTAGAATCATTACATCTTTCAGCTTGATTCCATTTATCTCTCCAATAATTCCTTCATCTCTTTTTAAATATTCTGCATCAGTTACTGAAATACCAAGAGATTTTGATAGTTCATCAGTTATTTTATGAGAACCTCTGTTAACCATATGAGATGACCTCAATATTCCTCTTTCAACTATATAAAGCTTTGTGGAGGTGGCGCCCATATCGACTATCATTACAGGAGAAATTTCTTCATCCAATACCGACCTCATAGTGCTAAAAATTTCTATTTCAAAAAAACTAGCGTCTAGATTAGATCTGGTTACTATTTCCTTGTAATTATTTATTGTCTCATTGTGCAATGCCACAACTAATACTTCTCCTTTTTCGATGTTTGGTTTATTTGGATCGGGTTTCTCCAGAGGAACAAGTGGCGCTTCAATGTCTTGGTCTTTTGGTATTACATACCAATCAAGGGTTACTTCAGATATCGGTACTGGAATATACTTTCTTGCCTCAATCGGCACCATACTAGCTAAATCTTTCTGAGATAGCATCGGCACTTCCATCACAGCCATCAAAGAGGAAGAAAATGGTATCGCAACACCACAGGCCCTAGTGCTTATATTTACCTCCTTCTCTTTTAGAAGATCGTTCATAGCTTCGATTATTTTTTCTAAGGGCAAATTAGTCGATTCACCAACGGTTTTGCCAGAATATGGCCCAAGGGAGAGCTCTCCGTATGTTTCCAAAATAGGATGACCATCTTTTTTTGATAGTTGCACTATTTTTATAGAAGAAGAACCTATGTCTATTCCGAGTACACTTTGTTCCTTTGATCCGAAAATACCGCTTAGATTAAGATTTGATAGGAAATTTGACATGACTATCGTGTTTTATAGTATAGTATAACATAGCACTAAGATATATAATTATATCTATGTTGAAAACTGCAGGAGTTTTAATACATAAGCTTCTTGATTTTCTTTTACCACCTAGAACTAACTTTGAAATTGTAAAAAAACTTTCTGAAAAAGATATTCATGAACTACCCAAACCTCTACCTTTCAGAGATGAGGAATGGATTCATCCCCTATTTTCATACAAAGATAAAAAGGTTAAGGCGATTATTTGGGAATTGAAATATAAAGATAACACCAAGCCCCTAGAAACCATTGGGAAAATTCTTTTTGATGAAATACTTGCAATTGCCTCTGACATTAGCACATTTGACTCTGATGCAATCTTTGTTATAATACCAATCCCTATTACTTCAGAAAAAAGACAAAACCGTGGATACAACCAGTCAGAGTATATCGCGAAATCCATAATCCAATACGACACTGGTCACATTCTTCTTTATGCACCTCAATGGCTTGCAAAGACCAAAGACACACCTAGCCAAAGTCACTCAGAATCAAAAGAAGAAAGAATAAAAAACTTGGTTGATAGTTTTACAGCTAACTCTCAGGTTCAAAATAAATATATTATTTTAGTTGACGATGTCGTCACCACTGGGTCCACTCTAAAAGAAGCGAGAAAAGAAATACTTTCCAAAGGCCCTATAGAAGTTATTTCTTTTACAATTGCCCATTAACAAAATCCCCTGATGTGGGGATTTTGTTGTAAGTATTTATGGCAAACTAGTGATTTGTGTTCTTGTGCACTCTTGCAAATCCTTGTATCTAGATCCTCCATCTACCATCTGGAAGTCTCCAGGTGTTATTCCAACCATAGTTCGGGAATCTACATTTAGTTCACTCCATTTATGTGTTGTATGTCTGTCAGATTGAAATGTAAGTGCTATGTCTCCTCCATCAGACAAGTACATACCGTGCTTCTGCATTGCCCTAGCGATTGCTCTTGCTGCAGGTGTTGCCAGTGAGTCAACTGGGTAGTCTGGTCGAAGTCGTAGCAACGTTCCGTATGGTGGCATATCTACATCTCCACTTAGTGCTGGTCCCGGAGTATGTGTTGCAGGATGAAGATACCAACCAAATCTTATTCTATCGTTTGGAAGGATGAATCTAAGAGCGTGGTTGATTGGCTTATTATTGTAAACTGCATCATATACTTCATCTGCTGTAACTAGAAGAGGTGTTATCGGATAACCTGCAGCGTCTGCTGAGGTACACATTTCACCTCTGCCAGACATTGGTGGGGTTTCATTAGTTTTCCAAATTGCTAGACAACCTCCATTGAAAACATTTGTAGAAGGATTAATATCAGCTCTCCACATCTCAAATAGAATATTTCTTGTTGGGTCCACAACTATTAAGTGACAATCTCCATCTTGAGTACATTGATAACCATTCTCAGCTTCTATGTTCCCACCTATAGGAACTGGTACTGGAGTGTAATCACAGTCAGGAGTATAGAATTCACCTGGTTTTCTGTTAAAGACTTTAAGTGGTGTATTAGCGTCAGCCTTCAACACATCAAGTGAGAAATCAATTCTAAGTGCTCCAAATCCCCAGTTAACCCTATTTAAAGCTGTAATAACTAAGTTGTTTTCGGCATCTAGTGGATAGTTAGATATATCCCTATAAAACCATGAGTTTGAAGGGAAAAGAGTAGATCTGGTCCCGGGTGTTGGAGTAGGAGGTGGAGGTGGAGGTGTTGAAGTGGGTGTCGGTGTTGGAGTTGGTGTTGGATTGCCCACATAGGCTACTAAGTAATTTTCAACTGACCATCCGTCTGCACCAGTGTTGTAGTTAATATTCCACCAAGTGTATTCTCCTTGATAAGTTGGACCTGCTAATATTGTGCCTATTGAGTTGCCCTGCTGCACACCAAGAAGACTACCTGTGGTGTTTGGAGTAGATCTAACGTTTAGTGTGGTAGTAGTCTGTACTGTTTGATTTGTCCTGAATTTTCCTCCTGTAGGAGTTGGGGTTGGAGTAGGTGTTGGTGTAGCTGTCGGTGTCGGAGTAGGTGTAGGTGTCGGTGATCCGGTTATTGTATATGATCCATTAGTAACAGATGTTAGAAGGTCTGTACCATTACCAGCAACATTGGTATCAGCAGTATTACCTAAAGTGAAATCGAAA
>JBAQWP010000084.1:0-2428 GCA_049298975.1 Minisyncoccia bacterium | reverse complement strand
TGCGGTCACACTGACTTTTGTTGCGTATATCCCGTATTACCGTGACATCTTGAAGGGTAAAACCCAGCCACACATTTATAGCTGGTCACTATGGGGACTACTGACAATCCTGATCGTCGCTTTACAGATTAAGGGTGGAGCTGGTCCCGCTACTTGGGTTACTGCTGCCGCGGGGCTTTTGTGTATAGGAGTAGTTTTGCTAAGTCTTAAAAATGGTAAAAAGAATATTACAGTATCAGATACTGTCGTGGCGATTTTGTCCTTAATTGCAATAGGTTTCTGGCTTATTGCTGACCAGCCAGTGACTGCCATCACGTTAGTCATTGTTGCCGACTTGCTAGCGTTTGTTCCAACAGTTCGTAAATCTTACCATCAGCCATATTCGGAAACATTATCACTCTACATTACAAATGCCCTAAGATTCGGTTTGACATTGCTGGCTGTGGAGCATTACACCTACCTTTCTTCTTCTTGGATAGTGGCTTGGATAATTGGAAATGCCGTACTCTCAATACTAATATTTATTCGACGCAAGCAAGTACGAGAATAATTTTATGAAAGCAATAATTTGTAAAAAATATGCCCACCTGAAGTTTTACAAATAGAGGAGGTGCAAAAACCCATACCAAAAGATAGCGAAATATTAGGGAAATAGGGTCAGCCACCATTAACTCCCGTCACTCAATCAAATTCACCCCAATAGAGCATAAGGCAGTAAATGACCAACCGCGAACGGGGCGGGCCAACGAAAGTAGATATAAAAAATGGTAGAATGAGGATATGTTGATGGATCAGCGGAAAATAATTTGGATAATTGTTGCCTTTGTTGCCGTTTTGCTCGGCATTTTTTACTTTTCTTCACGTTCCAATGTTATCGTCAATTATCCTTCAAGAGGCACAGATATTATCGCCTTTGGAGATAGTTTAGTTGATGGAGTTGGCTCCAGTGCCGGAAATGAAGGTGGTTTTGTTACTTTGCTCTCCAGAAAAATCGGTCGGCCGATTATCAATTTGGGCAATTCCGGAGATACTGCTGCCGATGGACTAGCTCGCATCAATCAATTGAATGAGTACAATCCTAAAGTAGTTTTACTTCTACTTGGCGGAAATGATTATCTGAAAAAAATTCCATCGGAAGAAACTTTTAAAAACCTATCTCTTCTTATTCAAAACATAGAAAAGAGAGGGGCTGTCATTCTCTTGCTTGGTGTGAGAGGTGGACTTTTAAGTGACCGTTTTGATTCTGAATTTGAAAAATTGCGAGATACTCATCAAACCGCTTTCGTTCCCAATGTTTTAAGCGGACTTTTGACTAACCAACAATATATGTCGGATGCTATTCACCCAAATGATTTAGGCTATCAAAAAATCGCTGATAGGATTTATTCAGTACTAGAGTCTCTGTTGAAGTAGGAAAATAATTTTAAGAGAAAATATCGAAGATAAAAATATTAATGGGATAAAATGCCAAAAGTAAATTTAAAAAAATGGTAGAATGAAATTATGAGAATGAATAAAAAAACTATGAATATTATATTGATAATTGTCGGAGTCTTGTTGGTTGTTTGGTTTCTGTATAGCTGGCTTCCGGTGCTTAATATTGAAGAGCCAAAGCATACTATTGTAAGTGAAGTTGATGACTATGAGATACGAGAATATGAATCTTACATTGTCGCTGAAACCACTATTACCGGCGCAAGAGATCGGGACGAGGCGGCAAGAAAAGGCTTTCCTATTATCGCTGGCTATATCTTTGGCGACAATACAAAAAAAGACAAGATTGCCATGACGGTACCGGTTAATACCGAAGAGAGTGCTTCAGAAAAGATTGCCATGACGGTGCCGGTTAATACTGAAAAAGTGCAAGAATCAAATACATACAAGATCTCCTTTGTTATGCCAAGTAAATACACGCTCGAGACACTGCCCGAGCCAAATGATAAGCGGGTAGTATTGCGTGAAGTGCCGGCGCATAAGGTGGCAGTGCGGAGATTCAGTTGGACGACCAGTGAATCAGCTTTTAAAAAGCATGAGATAAAACTTTTGGGGGCACTTACGCGCGATGGGGTGCAGACGGTAGGTATAGTTAATGTGGCGCGTTACAACACACCTTGGACAATACCTTTTATGCTTCGCAATGAAGTGCAGATAGAAGTAAAATAGGATTATGATTACATTAGATTTTATTGGATTATTTTTATTGATTGCCGGATTTGTTGTCGGTCTTGGTGCCGTAACGGTTATTGATATTCATGGATTTTTAGGGCGGAAATCACAGTATTGGACCGAGGCTACGACACGTACACACAAGGTGACCAAGCCCATGATTTGGGTTGGGATTATACTTGCGTTAATTGGTGGAGCGATATTTTTTAGAAACGAAGCTTTTGTAGGCATTCCAGTCTATCTTTCTATCATTGCGGGGGTG
>JBAQWP010000083.1:0-36732 GCA_049298975.1 Minisyncoccia bacterium | reverse complement strand
AGTTCGCCTCGGAGAGATTGGTAGCCATGCCGATAGAGAGTATTACGAACCTGGGCCACTGACTTGAGAGGATACAAATCGATTTCATCTCGGATCGCTCGTTTGATCAGTTCCTCAATTTCTTTTGGCTTTCTCATGTTCGTGTTTATTCATGGTTATCTGATATCCCTATGGTGTATCCCCGGAGGTCAGATAGCAGCCATTCCTCCAAGGCTTTCTTGAAGGGCGGGGCTAGTCTGATAGTAATCCCAGAAACGAGAAAGGTAGGTTTTCAGGCGGTTCGAAGTTTTATACAATGAGTCCACAAAAATAAAGAACAAAATGAGAATTATTTTGTGACTATATTTTTGTAAGATCTAGGAGGAATCGAAAGACGGAGGCGGTATACAAGACGAGTGAAACGAGTGCTTGTCGCCGAGTCCGGGCAGAAGCCACTTATTGAGCTAGACGAAATTAGTGAGCTGACGCCGATTCCCTCTAGGTCTATAATTCAAATGAAAATCAAAGCAACATTTCAAAGTAAGGAAGGTTCCAAAATATTTCAGACATATTATGATGAAGCTGACCTGGTAGGTATTTCTGATGAAAGAGATTTTGATGGTTCACACGCATTCTGTTTTTTAGAAGATCAATTAGTTTTGGTTCATCATCCCAAGGATGGTTGGATGCCGCCTGGCGGGAGTGCTGAACCTGGGGAGTTATATACTGAAACCACTGAAAGAGAAGTAAAAGAAGAAACTAATATGAAAGTCCTATATCAAGAACTTATTGGTTACAGTATTTTTGAAAGACCAGATAAAATAATAAAGCAAACAAGAGTTATGTGTATTGTTGAAAAAATTGGAGAATTTGTTTCAGACCCGGATGGTGAAATTATGGAAATAATGTTGATTGATCCAAATGATTATAAACAATATTTTGATTGGGGAGAGGCGGGTGACAGAATAATGCAAAAAGCAATTGAACTAAAGGAAAAGTGGAATAAAAAACCTGATTAGCTGTGGAGCTAACCAGGTAGTTGGTAGGCGGACATGATGGTCAGACTTTCTGCACCAGAACGAATTTTCCGTAGGCCGGGTCTTGCCCCTCGAGACACTTGATCTCGTCCACAATGATCCTTTCATCTGGTGTCAGGATTTCGACTCCACCAGTTTCGTTTATCCGAAGTCCGATTCTTCTGTTTCCCATTCTCACAGTGATACTTCCATCGTGGTTATGGTCAACGATGGCTGTTGCGGGTGTGTGTTTTGATCGAAGAAGAATTCCTTCACGAACTTCTAACTCTGCTTTCATCTCAACCTCCTGTTTTCTTATACAACAATATCTTAAAACTTACAAGAAATTAACTGACTTCTCTTGCTTTGGAAAGTAATGGTTTCGAGCTACTTTCATAGTATTTCATAATTTCTGAATTATTAGTAATCAATGCTAGAATAACGAAATGAAAAAAAGTTACATAATTATAATTGGACTGGTTCTATTGGGAGGAGTTTTTTGGCAATGGAACAGTAGTTCGACCAAGTTGTCCAACACACCAGTCAAAAATGCCTCAGTTGCAAGCGAATCACAAGTAATAGATCTAAAAGATGGCGAAACATATGATATTGTTGCGAGCATTGTAAAAAAAGTTGTAGCCGGACAAGAAATAAAAATGCTTGCATATAATGGCTCCGTGCCTGGACCGGTTTTAAGAGTTACAAAGGATTCAGAGATTACAATAAATTTTACTAACAATACTGACATTCCTACGACTATTCATTCACACGGTGTTCGTCTAGATAATAAATATGACGGAGTTCCTGACGTAACCCAAAAAGTGGTAGGCATTGGCGGATCATTTAGTTACAAAATAAAATTTCCTGATGAGGGGGTGTATTGGTACCATCCACATTTTCGGGAGGACTACGCCCAAGAACTTGGTCTATATGGAAACTATATTGTAACCTCCAAGGACCCGAATTACTGGTTGCCAGTAAACAAGGAAATACCACTTATGGTAGATGATATTTTGATGGATCAAAGCCCAAGTGGGCAATTAACCATAGTGCCGTTTGGTGCAGTAGCAAACTATACGCTCATGGGTCGCTACGGAAATATTTTTCTTGTAAATGGTGTAGTGGATAATAAGGTTTCAATAAGACAGGGTGAAGTCGTTCGTTTCTATATTACAAACACTGCAAATACCAGAGTTTTCAGGCTTTCTATTCCAGGAGTAAAGTTGAAACTTGTTGGAGGGGATAATGGTAAGTATGAAAGGGAAACATTTGTTGATGAGATAATAATCTCACCTTCGGAGAGATATGTAATTGATGCATTTTTTGAAAGGGCAGGTATGTATAAACTAGTGCATAACTCAAAAGAAGAAATAAATAACATAACTACTTTTGAAGTATCAAGTGAAAATGTCGACAAGTCATACAAAACAGAGTTCCAAACACTTCGAACAAACAAAGATACTATCGCAAGTATCGACCCACTACGACAATATTTTGACAAACCAGTGGATAAGAGTCTGACGCTTACTATCGATATGTCTGGAATGGGCATGTCAGGTGGTATGCATATGATGCCAGACGGCACTATGATGAGTAATAGCGGAATGATGATGGGAGGAAATGACAAGGAAAAAATAGAGTGGGAAGATAACATGCAAATGATGAACAGTATGTCGACTTCGAAGAGCGTGAAATGGAAGATCGTCGACAACGACACAAAGAAAGCAAACGAAAAAATAGATTGGAAATTTAAAAAGGGGGATAAGGTAAAGATTAAAATTTTCAACGATCCAAAGTCGATACATCCTATGCAACATCCGTTTCATATTCACGGACAGAAGTTTCTTGTTCTTTCAACCAATGGTGTAAAGAATACAAACTTGGTTTGGAAGGATACTACACTTATCCAGAAGGGCGACACCGTTGAAATACTTGTCGATATGGAAAACCCTGGAATGTGGATGGCACACTGTCACATCGCCGAGCACCTAGAGAGCGGTATGATGTTTATGTTTGAGGTAAAGTAGCTATTGACATTACAGTATATTAAGCGCATACCTACAAGAGAGAGATAGAGAATCGAGGCAAAAATGACAATGTTATTTCGGTTTATGATTTCGTTTGTTTCGTTTGTACGACCCGGGAAGAAGTGGTCCCGGATGACCAAGCAAGAAAAAGATGTCTTGCTCCGTAAGTTGACGACTAAGTCTGCTTCAACCGAAGAACTAGCTCGTCGACTCACCATTCGCGGTTGTAGTTATGTTTGCTACGACTGGATAGAGGTTTTGCCAAACGATCGCGAGATGTGTGAAGCCAAGATGTACCATAGGGGGCCTTGGAGATACATCTCCAGATCGGGTGCATTAGTTACATTTGATCTATATTGAGGGAGGGAATAAATCCGCTACGATACGACAGATAACCTGCCTGCATCTATGGTGGGTTTTTCTGTGAAAATTCTCTTTGATTAAACAACCGTGACTTTTCCTGGGATAGAAGCTACTGTCACACTACTGTCACTTGTTCTTATAAGATAAATATATTTTTTTATTAATAACAAATCTGAGTAAACATATTGTTATGTTTGGGATAGTGTATTATAAGTAATAGTATGTGGGAGAAAAATTTTACAAAATGGATAGGGTCTAGAACTTCGGTTGTGATGCACACAATATTCTTTGCTGTAATTTTTTCTCTACCTTTTTTTGGATTTAAACTAGACACAGTTCTGCTCGTGCTTACTACTATTGTTTCTCTTGAAGCTATTTATCTGGCTATTTTCATACAGATGACAGTAAACCGAAACACAGAGAGTCTGGAGGAAGTTGAAGAAGATATAGAAGACATAGCTGAGGAGGTTGAGGAAATATCCGAGGATATTGATGAGATTCAGCATGATGTGGATGAAATCCAAGAGGATGTTGAGGAGATTCAGGAAGACGTGGATGAGATAGAAAAAGAGGTAGAGGACGAAAGCCAAGAGAGGATAGACGAGGCCAAACTTTCAAGCATCGAAGCAACTCTAAAGAGGGTTTTGGAGGAGGTGGAAAACTTAAAGAAAAAGAGTTGACAGGAATTTAGTATAGAGGTATGGTTTATGAGGAGGATTCTATGCATCGAAGCAACTTCACCACGTATGAAATCCAGGCTTACCTCAGGACATCGACTACGTCCGTTAGGGTTGACTCACTCGCCCCAACGAACCTTGTCCACCTCCCACCGCGCGACCGTGCCGGGTTGGCGCGAGACATTCGCGGAGGTGGTGACGGTGCACTTCTGCGTTGTCTCGATTGCTCATCCTGTGCATATGTGGGAACGTGTGACGGGGGTGAGTGTAGAAGGATGAACTGAGTTCATCTGATGGCTCGAGCCGTGTGTGCGACATAAGCACCACGGCTCCTTCTTTATATGAAAGTTTTTAATTACTGATATAATTATTTCCATGTCACGCAAGAAGAAAAAAGTAAGAAGTCCTAAAGTGGAACCAGTTTTTCTTTTTGTTGCTCTTTTGCTTGCTGTAGTTGCTATATATTTTTTTCTAATTAGTAAAAAAAATACTTCGAATAAGATTCAAGATGGTATTTCAGAACTAACGGGATCTGCAAAAGCTACCACAACAAAGACAAATGACTTAGATGTGTCTAAACTAGATCTTCTTGGTAGGGCAAAGGTTAGTTTTGTTGGAGGAACTGAAGGTAGGAAAAAAAATATAGAAATTGGTTTGGCAAAAATAAACAATACAATCGTGGAGTCTGGTAAGGAATTTTCTTTTAAAGATGTATTAGGTACCACCACACCAGAAATGGGTTATAGTCGAGAGAGAGTTTTTCTCAACGGCGAAGTAAAAAAGGAGATAGGTGGTGGAATTTGCCAAGTTTCTACGACTTTGTTTAGAAGTGTCTTAGATTCTGGTTTACCAGTCACACAAAGAACAAATCATAGCTTTACTGTTTCTTACTATGATGTTGGTTTGGATGCAACATATTCGGATCCAGGTCCTGATTTTAAATTTTTAAATGACACAAAAAATCCCATAGTAATAAAAGGAAAAGTAGAAGACTCCAGTGCGGTTTTTGAAATATTCGGAGTCAAAGATGGAAGAGTTGCTAGTACTACCGAGGCAGAGATTACTAAACTAGTTGACATTTTGCCGACAAAATACATTTATGTTGAGAAACTTGAGGAGGATCAAGTTAAATGTATAAACAACCCTCAGATAGGTTATACCGCGACTGTTAAGTATGGGGTGCAGTATCCTAATGGCGAGTATAAGGAGAAAGATTTTGTTTCAAGGTACAGACCACTACAGAGAGTTTGCTACATTGTAGGGGAGGAAATAAAGGATTTTGATATAAATAAAATTTTGAGATAAAGGGGTTAAAAAATATAAACTCTTTTTCACCTATATTTTTTCTGGGACCAGAATAATTTTCTGCCAAAAATTTTCTTCCTGCTCGTCTTTCACAGACTCCGCAGAGCCCCATAAAAAATATAGGTTCAACGAGAGATGTTTACTGTTTCATCGAACCTATTATATTTTTCATCATCTACGGAACCCGTGAAGAGGTGAGTAGAAAGAAATTTTGCAACAGCAAAATATTCTGTTGATGAAAAATGTAATAGGTGAGAGGAGACAACGGATACCTTGCCAGGTGAACTAACGTTCACTTATAATATACCCATGAGAGAAAAGAGAGAAAAGGTAATTTTTCACATGGATGGGGATTCATTCTTTGTGGCTTGTGAAGTTGCAAAAAATGAGAAACTTCGGGGACTGCCTGTGGTTACCGGCGAAGAGCGCGGTATAGTTTCTGCTGCATCGTATGAAGCAAAGGCGCTTGGTGTGACCCGTGGTTATCCCATTTTTAAACTGAAAAAAGATTTTCCTGGTGTTTTGGTTTTGCCAGGGGATTACAAGTCCTATGCAGATTATTCACAGAAGATGTTTGATATTGTGAGAAGATATGCAGATGAAGTAGAGGAATACAGTATTGATGAGTGTTTTGCAGATCTGACAGGTCTCGACAAACCACTATATATGGCATACAAGCAGATTGCAGAGAGAATAAAAAAAGAAGTTACTGAAGAGCTTCGACTTTCTGTTTCTGTTGGTCTGGCTCCTACAAAATGTCTGGCCAAAGTTGCTTCCAAATGGCAAAAACCAAATGGGCTTACTGTGATAACCAAAGAAACAGCTATAAATTTTCTAGAAAAAAATCCTGTTGGAAAAATTTGGGGTATTGGTCCGAGAACTTCCAGAGAGCTAGAGTTTAAAGGTATAAAAACTGCACTAGATTTTGTGAACTTAAAGGAAGATTGGATAAAAGAAAATTTATCGGAACCGTTTCTGGCTATCTGGCACGAGCTTCAAGGAGTTAATGTCATGCAAGTAGATAGTGAGACTAAAACTTCTTTTGATTCCATCCAAAAAACTAGAACTTTTCATCCACCGACTAGTGATGAAAGTTTTTTAATGTCTCAATTTTCGAAAAATATAGAAGAAGCTTGCCGGAAGGCTCGTCATTATGGACTAGTTACTAAGAGGATAAATTTTTTTCTTAAAACTCAAGATTTTCATTATCATTCGTTTGAACTTCCTATAGAAACTCCAACCAATGCGCCAGAAGTACTAATCACCCTAGTTTATAAATATTTTAGAAAGGTTTATTTCAGAATGAAAGTGTACAGAACCACCGGGGTGACTTTGTGTGATCTGACACCACAGCCTCTGAGGCAGTTGGATTTATTTGGAGAAGGGGACACGGCTAGAAGATTTGAGAAAATTCACGAAAGTATAGATAACCTCGAAGAAAAGTTTGGTAAAAAAGTTGTCTATCTCGCCTCAACCCATAAAGCAAAAACAAGACAAGTGAAGGGGACGGACAGTGAGGATTTAGATAGAGATTTGTTATTTTTATGATAGATAGGTTTGAAAATTTTTTGTACTAAAAAAAGGCGGGACCACTATATACATAGTGCATCCCACCCATCTATCCGTGTCGACGTAGTTCTCGCTTGGATCTAGGCCCGTACCTTTGCCGTCATAGGGTCAATGACTGCGACTACCTTACTTGCGATTCTCCAGCTCCATCTTCAATCTGAGCGTTGCTGCGACTGGTGAGCCTTTACCGAGCATAACAGAAACTGCGGTTAGCACCTCGTCGTTCAGTCGTAGGCCAGGAATCAGGGATTCCAGGTTCGTAAGAACACTGAGGACATCCGGCATTGATAGTGGCCCCTCACCTTGACAAAGGAGGCACGCCGCAATCATACCACCGGCATTCTTAGTAATCTCAAATTCCTCCTCCGCCTTTTTCAGTTGCTTACTCAATCTGCTAATCTCTTCGTGTTGCGAGAGGATGAATGTACTGTTGCGCAGTTCATCATCAGCAAATGACTGGTTGCTTTTACGCAGCTCGTTGACACGTGCCTTGAGGTGTGGGACCTGCCTGGCTTCAGTACACACCGCATAGAGATGGCCCGATGTATCCTCCTGAACATTGCGAAGATGAATTACCTCCGCCATCGCGGTGACGTGGGCGGTATCACACATCTCGACCACTTCTTCGAGTCCTTTAACTACTTTTCGTAGTCTTGTAAGATCTCTTTTAAGACTCGAGATCTCTTTTTTCGTCGAGGCTTTCACTCGTGGCATGACGTCTCCTTGTCTCGAGTGTCTGCTGTATGCAGACACGACTTCCTTAAGTGATATTTACACAATATTTTCACACTGTCAATACCACTTGTCAGGAAATACAGAGTTGTGTTAAAATACTGGTGTAGCTCATTGAAACAAGTATTGAAACAAGTAAAGCACGGAACCTCATTTCTTCACTCGCCACTTTTGGACGTCGCAATTTGCGACCTCAATAGCGGAAAGTGAAGAGGGGGGCAGTGCATTTATCGCACATAGTGTCGCTAGTCGGCGACATGAAAAAGGCAACTCTCAAGGCAAAAAAATATGAGAATTTTTGAAGCATTGGGAATTGTAGTGTTGATAATAGCACTTAAGTTCCTAGCGCCCGAGGTTTACTTCGCGGCAAAGAACACCCTCCTAGTGTTCTTTGATACCGCACAAGATGTTATACATGGAGCCAAGTACCAAATGACTGCAGGCTTCATACCCAACATCCCAACAGTCTCACAATAGTGAGCGCGGAAAACCGGTCTTGAGTCTTTATGATTCGACCGGTTTTTTGATACTTTATCAAAATAGTGGTTTAACTTTATCGGGAACTTGTGGGTTTTCTAGGCTGTGTGATACAATTCTTTCACATTAAAAGATTTAATAGAGTTAATTTTTTACAAAAAAGATGGATATGAAAAAAGTTGTCGGAAGTGTCCTCGCTCTCGTTGTTGTTGCGGTTGGAGGATATATGGTTTTAGGAAAGAAGAATGCTACAACAACTCCTGCAGTTGCAACTGTTGAATCAGTAGCGAAGGTAAATGGGGTAGATATTACAAAGACAGATTATGAGAGTCAGTTAGCGTCTTCTATTACAGCATTGAAGAATCAGGGTGTAGATACAGCATCTACGACTGTAGTAACTGCTATTAGAACTCAAGTTTTAACTGATCTTATAAACAATGAATTGGTTAATCAGGGTGTGAAAGCTGCTGGTATTACAGCTACAGCTGATGAAATAAACACTCAGTTTCAAGCAGTAGTTACTCAGCTTGGGGGAGCAGATAAGCTAGCAGAGGAGCTAAAGAAAATAAACATTACTGAGGCAAAGTTTAAGGAAAACCTCAGTAGACAAATAACAGGTCAGAAGTATCTTTTAGCAAACATTGATCCAGCTAAAGTAGCAGTTACAGACGCTGAGGTTAAAAAGTTTTATGATGATGCAGTTGCTGCTCAGAAGGAAGCAGATAAGAAACTTCCTAAGGATCAGAAGCCACAACCAATACCAGCACTTAAGGACGTTGAGGCTCAGATAAAGCAACAGCTAACTCTTCAGAAGCAACAAGTAGAGGCGACAGCTTTCGTACAATCCTTGAGAGCAAAGGCAAGTATTGAAACAACTCTAAAATAATCTTGTCAAAACTTAAAGAAAAAACCCGCTTACAGCGGGCTTTTTCTTTACTTAATAATACTTATCAATGTTTCGTCTGTGCTCGTCGTATGTTTTAGAGCAGTGTATCCTACCTCGTCTATCGTGAAGAAAATACATACAACTAGTTTTTACTGGGTTATATGCGGCTTCTATGGCTGCTAAGCCAGGGTTGGCTATTGCGGATGGTGGAAGCTCCTTATAAATATATGTGTTATATAGGGAATCTATTTTTTTATCCTCCGGGTTTACAGTTTGCCACCAACCATCCTCTTCATTACCTTTAGCGTATTGAAGGGTAGCGTCGATCTGAAGTTTCATGCCCGCAAAAAGTCGGTTCCAAATTATTCCAGAAATTAACTTCATATCACTCTTGCCTCCAGATTCTCTTTGGATAATCGAGGCAATTTTTAATGCAGTATCTGGATTTATTATTTTTGTTTTAGTTTTTACTTTCTGTGTTTCCTTGGAGAACTCATAAAACATATTAGTGGAGACCTCAAATGGATTTTCACCGTGGAGAATCATATAGGTTTTAGGAAAATAATGACCTTCCAGGTTCTCGGAGTTGAGAGCTAAATGAGCATTGATGAACTGATCTTTCTGGAAACTATTCCAACCCAGCTTATTGGCCATTATTTCCGCTATTTCTTCTTTACGCATGCCCTCAACTACTCTGACTATTCTAATAGATGGATTTGCTAGGTTCTCGTAGAAGGAGAGTGTAAACATGTCTATAAAATCGAAACCATAATAGAAAACGAAAACTACAATTCCAGCGGCAAGCACAGAAAACATAGACCCAACAGTTTTCCAAGCAAGACCGGGATTTACTCTTTGCTTTTTTCTTTTCATTCGTTTAGATTATATCACATGTCTATAAAAAATTTCTTAATGAGAAAAATGATGGCTAGTCAGCTTAAGGGTGTTCCGCAAGCGGATCAGGATAAGATTTTTGCAATGATAGAAAAAGATCCAGCCTTTTTCCAAAAAATTGCAACTGAAGTACAGGAAGTTATGAAAAGTGGTAAGGATCAGATGTCTGCGACTATGGAGGTGGTGAAGAGGTATGAAGCAGATATAAGGAAACTCATGTAGTGTTTCAGGTCTTTTTTGCCCTAAATACACAGAGGACCCCTGTGCATTTAGGGTGTTAGTATGAGTCTGTTACGAATAGAAAAGGTCGAGAAAAGGCCGCACGGCGCACATGACTTTATGTGCAACGGACGGCCCTTTAGTTTACTGCCACAGATTGTGGCGGGAGTACTGTAACGTGGAACACCGCTTGCCCGAACTCTTCAGTGACATCGAAATTGACACCATCCTCATAGTTAAGCAATTTTTCTCGGAACCATTTGATAATTTCTGGCTTTAGCTGAACAAGTTTGTCCTTCTTTAGCCACATTGGATCCAGTTTCCCAATGTCGATTGTTGCTCCAGTGAGGTGTAGAGATCTTCTTTCTCCCCAAACTGCTGCGGCGTTTAAGTTCGGCTTATTGTTGCCGTTTTTCTTGGTTCCACTGCCAATCGTTATCTCCATTTGTCGTGGGATAGTTCGGACAGCAGAGTTAACCATAAAGCACGCTTCACCGAATTCCTCAGAGAATTTTTCTTGAAGCTCTACAAGGAACTTGGCAACTTGTGGCATAACATAGCGCCACTTGTTTTCGAGTCTTGGATCGACGCAAATAGAATCTGGTATTGGCACGAGATAGTTGATCCGAGGATCGGCGAGATAGAAGAGTTCTACATCATCTTCGATTCGCGCCATACCAAGCTCATCTGCACGTTTGTTTAGCCAAGTCTCAACTTGTTTTGAGCCGAAAAGCTCAATCGGTGGCTTTTCCTGTGCTTGTGCCCAAGAGGGCAGAGCAAGTAGTGCTAGAACGAACAAGTAGCGAGACATATGTCCGCCCTCCTTTCTGTCTTAATTATAGCACACTTAGAGAAATGATTATGCTGTATATTCACAACTATGTCACTAGCCAATTTTTGGATGTTCATGGCCACTGCCTATTCTAGATTTGAGTAGCTCTATATGCTGGTCCTTTATTCTCCCTACACTTTCCTTGTCTTCGTGCATGGTTATGCTGAGCTCAGCTGCGTATTTTCCACCAAGAAAATGCGGAAGTATCACGTAGTTTATTCCGTTTTCATAGTGAGACATTGCTTCTTGTATTTTATGGGATACCACCATAATAAGCGCGTTTGGATTTATAGCTCTGACTGTTCTGTTTATAAGTAGGTTTGTTTCGGAGTCGGGGATTGTGGAGACAACGAGTTCAGCACTCGAATAGTCTATTGATTCGAGATAGTCCAAAGTCATTGCATCGCCGTAGTCAACGCTAAGGCCTTGGCCAGTTAAATTTTTTACAATCTCTGGGTTGTGGTCGATGATGAGAAATGGCTTACCCGTTTTTTTGAATTCCTGTATGAAGTCATAACCTATTCTATTTGCTCCAAACAAAATAATAGGGAATTTTTGTGTCTCTATTTCCTTTTCTCTAGCATTTTTTCTTTCAAATATTGAAAGCGCTGGTGCCAGGATTTTATATATTTTATCTGAATATAGTATTAAATATGTTGAGCCAAATATTGTGATAAGACCAACAAGAGTCACCAGAGAAAGAGTTTTTTCTGTAACATGTCCGTAAGTTACTCCCATAGCCATAACAATAAGAGAGAATTCACTTATCTGGGCAACAGTAAAACCGGTCTGAAGGCTTGTTCTTTTTTTGTAGCCAAGTATTCCCATAATAATCATGAGAATAAGAGGATTGCCTATAAGAACCAAAGCAGAGAAAATAAGTGCTTGTGGCAGGAG
The DNA here is from genome assembly GCA_049298975.1 of Minisyncoccia bacterium. GTDB lineage: Bacteria > Patescibacteriota > Minisyncoccia > Phycocordibacterales > DATDWN01 > C7867-006. The sequence continues at coordinate 24,859 of JBAQWP010000083.1, read as the reverse complement.
TTCTATAATATTTGAAAAATTCATGTGAGATCCAAGTATTATGAAAAAGACTACAATGAAAAAATCTCGTAGTGGTATCATGCGGGCATTTATTTCATGTCTACTCGGAAGTGTTGAGAGAGCAACTCCGGCTACAAGCGCACCAGTTTCGATAGAAAAGTTTGTAAGTTTAAATATTGCTGCTATTCCGATACCCCAAACAGTGGCGAAAAGGAAAAGCATCTCCATATCTTTTGCTAAAAAATCATTAAATTTTGGAAGAAGGTAGAAACCAACAGAGATAATAAGACCAACCATAAACACACCTTTGGTTATAACAAAAGCAATTTCTTCAAATGAAGAATTCCCAGAAGAAACAAGAGGAATAATAAAAAGAAGTATTACCGCAATAAAATCTTGTACCAACAAAAATCCAATTGAGATTTTTGCATACAGAGTTTCCATGTCGCCCCTGTCAGAAATAAGTTTCAGAATAATAATAGTACTACTGAAGGCTAGGGCGACCGCAATATAAAGAGAAGAGATAGTGCTAAATCCTAAAGCTATAGCCACAAAATAGCCCGCAATGGTTGTTATGGCCACTTGGCCTATTCCGGTTATTAAAGCTATAGAACCGAATTCTTTTATTGTTTTTGGACTAAGGTTAAGTCCGACTGTGAAAAGAAGTATGGCTATTCCTATTTCGGAAAAAAGAGTAAAAGTTTCTGTGGAGATAGAGGACGCGATGATTGGACCTACAATCAGACCGGTTATTATGTGACCAATAATAAGTGGTTGCTTCAGAAGTTTCATTACTAAAGAAATAGCGAAGGCCACTCCTATTAGCAAACCAAATTCAGTAAATAATGACATGTTATTTTAAAAAATTATATCACATCTAAATTTTTCTTGAAATTTTACAAATAATTACACATTTAGGGGGGTGCTTTCTGAAGAATTATTTAGAAATAAATAAAACACACCCGCTGAGCCGAAGCCCAGCGGGTGCTGTATGTTGAGCGTGAGTAGTTGTGCTACTGACGCCCGACGACGAAGTTGATGACGTCTACTGGAGTCTTGGTCTTGCACCCAGCGAATGCGTTCTTTGCTGGATCGCCGAAACCAGTGCCCCCACCGAAGCCATTGAACATCTCCTTGGTTTCGCGACAGATATCTCCGCGACCAAAGTAATAGACTTCGTAGTCGAAGTTGCCCATCTTGCAGACTACAACGAGGTTCTCTCTGCCGTCTGGCCAACTCGTGAACATTCGGTCAGTGACTGCCGAGACCTTGTTGTGCGGAAGTTGCACGATGACAACTCCCTTGTCTTCGGTTCTGCAATAGATGGCGTCTTCGGCTTCTATTTCCATCTCCACCGTGACGCCTTGTGCTTCGCGATCGAGTCGACGGATGTCCGCGATTTCTTCTGACGTAGCTCCTGCATGGAGCATGGCCGGAATGTAACCGGAGTCATTCGCCGCGATTAGTAGATGTTCACGTGTCGGCTCGATGCCGAGCAGTTTGAAAACTTGTAAGATTGAGGCAAGTTCACCGGATCGGTTGTTATGGTGATCGACGACAATGGCTCCATACGGTAACGGTCCACCATCAATGTCGAGTTCAACAAGAACTGGCATCTTGCCGGAGTCGCCGTTGCCGAACGATGCGGGATTCATAAGAACAGGATAGTCCGATGCTTTTGCGCCCCACTTGAGCTGTCTATCGAAGAACTCCTGGTTATTTTCCTCCAGGAGTTTTCGAATGGTCAACATCTCGAGGTCTTGCCCACCGAGAAAGAATACATAAGCCATGTCGTGACCCCTCCTAGAGTCATTTCAAATTTTCTACACTAATTATAACATATCTATATAAATTACGCAAGTAGCTAGAATATGCTTAAAATTAAGATTAATTTGTGGTAAATTAAAGAAATGAAACAAGGTAACTTCGATTCAGAAAAAGCTGATAAAGAATTACGAGATAGATATAACATTCACTTTGTAGATCTTCTTATTAAGAAGGGATTTAAAACATATTTGTTTGGAGGTTCACTTAGAGATATGGTTTTAGGTAAAGACTGGAAAGACGCAGACATTCGAGTTTGGATACCTCTTCCACCAAAAGAGCGTGATGAAAAAACTGAAGAAATATTAAAAAAAGCAAACATAGAGATTATATCTAAAATAATTTTTAACGAAAAATTTACGATCTATCGTCTTCTTCCTGCGGGGAGTAAGTCAGAAGGAGTTATCGATTTTACAGTTGTGACAAAGCAGTTTGAGGTAATTCCTGACTTTACTATAAATGGATTGTATTTTGATATTGGAGCAAAAGAATTAATAGATCCACATGGTGCATTAGAAGATATTCAGAAAGGAATAATAAGAACAGTTTTAGCTCCAGAAGAACAATTTAAGTTAGAACCACACATGATTTATCGTGCTGTAAAATGTGCTTGTCAATTTGGTTTTGAAATAGAAGAAAAAACACTTGAAGCTATGAAAAAATTCTCTAATTTGAATGTCGGAACGTTAGAAGTAATTGCTGATAAAAAAGTAGAAGGAATGACAGAATGGTTTATAGGGAATGTTTTTAGAGGAATAAAGTATAATCCAAAATTGTTTGTTAAATTATGGAACGATACAGGACTGACTACCATTTTTGTTGGGTTTGTCACAAAAAGATTAAATTTATCGACCAGTTCAAGTTCTTTAGACAATTCGCTATTTGATGAGGATAGAAAATATGGATATGAAGAAGCGTTGAGTGTGTTTATAAGTGCGGTTGCAAAAAGCGTTGATCCTGAGAACTCAGAAAATACCTTTAGTAAAATAGTTAAATTATTTCACGTAGATACACCTAGTATCTACGGAGATTTTGTTGTAGATATTTCAAAAATAGTCTATTCTTAGCACCTATGGCTTCAAATTTAAGTATAGGAATCGTGGGTCTGCCAAACGTGGGGAAGTCCACACTTTTTAATGCGCTGACAAAAAAATCTGTGCCGGCGGAGAATTATCCATTTTGTACTATTGATCCGTCGGTGGGTATTGTTCCGGTGCCAGATGAAAGGCTTGAAAAACTTACAAAACTTTCAAATTCTAAAAAAACTATTCCGGCCATAATTGAGTTTGTTGATATCGCTGGTCTAGTTAAAGGTGCGAGTGAAGGCGAGGGTCTTGGCAATAAATTTTTATCAAACATTAGGGAGGTTGATGCTATTTTAGAAATGGTACGAGTTTTCAAAGATGATGATGTTATACATGTGCATGGAAAAATTGATCCCCTGGGAGATATTGGGGTAATAAATCTAGAGCTAGTATTAGCGGATACGGAAACTATTACTAAACGTATTGGAAACTTACAAAAGGATGTTAAGTCCGGGAAAAAGGATGCAATTTTTGAGGAAAATGTTTTGCAAAAAGTTTTGGAGGTTTTGAAACGTGGTGAGTTAGTCAACACTCTTGAGCTAAACGAAGAAGAGAAAAAGGTTGTAAAGGGTATGCACCTTCTGACCGCTAAACCTATTTTGTATTGTTTAAATACTTCGGAGGCAAGTTCCGAAAATGTTTTGGATGTTAAAGAGAGAATACCTGGAGCGTATGTTGAAGTTGATCCTGTGTTTGAAAAAGGATTCGAAGATTTGATAAAGAAAAGTTACGAGACTTTAAACTTAATCACTTACTTTACAACCGGGGAGGACGAGACTAGGGCTTGGACCATAACAAAAGGTTGGAGTGCGCCTATGGCTGGAACTGCAATTCATAATGATTTCAAGGATAAGTTTATTCGCGCGGAAGTCGTACATTGTGATGATCTTATTGCTTGCGGTTCTTATTCTGTTGCTCGTGATAAGGGAAAAGTAAGAACTGAAGGGAAGGAGTATATAGTAAAAGACGGCGACGTAATTGAGTTCAGAATCTAACAAAATTAGAGCCTCTTCCCAGCGGTTTAACCGCTGGGAAACTTGTGGTAACATCTAAGAATGGCAAATAGAGAAAAAATAGTAGTCGGTGAGTACTATCATATATATAACAGAGGTGTTGATAAGGGAATAATTATTAAAGACAAGAGGGATTTGGGTAGACTAATTAAGTGTTTAGAATTATTCAATTCTAAAGAGCCAATAGGAAGTTTAAGAGACATTAAATTAGGTGACCACAAAATTAAAACCAAGCTAGTTGAAATTGTGTCTTACTGTTTAAATAGAAACCACTTTCATTTTCTGCTGAAAGAGATGTCTGAAGGTGGGATTAGTGAATTCATGAAAAGACTTACTGGAGGATATACTTGGTACTTTAATAGTAAGTATAGAAGATCAGGTTCCTTATTTCAGGGCACTTTTAAGTCAGTGCTAGTCACTTCAAACGAGCAACTTTTATATTTAAGCGCCTACATTAACTTAAATAATAGAGTTCACCAGCCAAGCAATCCCAGCGGTTTAACCGCTGGGATTGAGGTGAGTAGCTGGAAAGAGTATGTAGGGGAAAGTTCTAGAAATATTTGTAAAAAGGAAATAATCTTAGAACAATTTAAATCAACTAAAGAGTACAGAGATTTTTCTGAATCTGCACTGGAGGTTATCCTAGAATCCAGGGAAGATAAAGATGCTATAGAAATGTTGATTGGACGGCATTTTTTCTAGCACATCCCAGCGGTTTAACCGCTGGGAAAATTCGGGTCTATTGAGTTAGCTTTCTTATAATATGGTATAATCAAGTATTAGAAGTAACCTACTATACTTATGAAAAAAGGATACAAAGATAATATTGAAAAGTTAACCGAAGAGAATGAAAATTTTAGAAAGGTACTTTACACTGGTGAGGATAGCCAGCTTGTTTTGATGTCACTTTTGCCAGGGGAGGATATTGGTAGCGAGGTGCATCCAGACAACGACCAGTTTTTCCGTTTTGAGAAGGGAAATGGCAAGGTTGTGATAAATGAGACGGAGTACGAAGTATCTGATGGCGATGCAGTCATTATTCCTCGGGGGGCAAGGCATAATGTAATAAATATTAGTACCGAAACGGCTCTAAAGATGTATACTATATATAGTCCAGCTCATCATAAAAACGGTGTGGTAAGGAAGACAAAGGCCGAGGCAGAAGCAGATGGGCCAGAATTTGATGGAGTTACAACTGAGTAAAGATAATTTCTAATTACTAATTTTTAATTGCTAATAAAAATCATGGAATCAAATAAACCAAAAGTATCAGCAAAAGATTTATTTTTAAATCTTGGCGCCTTCGTGGCACTTTATACTGTAGTCATAAGTCTCATCAACTTGCTTTTCACTGTTATAAATAGAGCTTATCCTCAAATTAATAATAATTATTACGGATATAATTCTTCAGCAAATATATCTTGGCCTGTGGCTGTTTTAGTTATTTTCTTCCCGATTCTTATAGCTTTGTATTGGTTTCTAGAAAAGCAATATTTAGTTGATCCCGAAAGACAGAGAGTTGGTGTTCATAAATGGCTTTCGTATGTAACTCTGTTTCTGGCTGGTTTGGCTATGGCGGGGGATTTGGTTGCTGTACTGTATTTCTTCCTAAACGGTGAGGAACTTACAGCCGGTTTTCTTTTGAAGGTTCTGGTTGTTTTAGTTATTTCATCAGGAATATTTATGTACTTCATATCTGATATTCGAGGCAGGTTAAATTCTCAAAAAAGGATGGTTTGGAGAGTAGTAGCGGGGGTTATGGTAGTAGCCTCAATAGTTTGGGGATTTTCAGTTTTGGGTTCCCCTTATACCCAGAGACTATATAAATATGATGATCAAAAGGTTAATGATCTGACAAATATATCTGGGGCAATTGATAATTACTTTATTCAAAAAAATTCTCTTCCAAATGAATTGAGTGACATGTCTTCAACTTATTACTATTTTGTTTCTGTTGATTCACAAACACAAAAACCATATGAATATATAAAGTCTGGATCGACTACTTATAAAATTTGTGCAGAGTTTAACAAAGCTTCACCAGATAGTGACAGTTCAGTCTCAAGGCCGATGGGAGTTATTTCATGGAGCCACCCTGCAGGACGGCACTGTTTTGAGAGAGTGGTTAATCCACAATACGGCAAACCTGTCCCTGCAATCTAAAATACAAAAACCACTTTTGCAAAAAGGTGGTTTTTTGTGTAGCATAATTTTAATGAAAAAAGACTATAACCATCAGAAAATTGAAAAGAAGTGGCAGAAGGAGTGGGAAAAGAAAAAAGCTTTTAAAACTGAGGATGGTTCGAAAAAGAAAAAATATTATATTCTGGATATGTTTCCTTATCCATCCGGTGAGGGTTTGCATGTCGGACATCCAAAGGGTTATATAGCCACTGATATTATCTCTAGAATGAAGAGAATGCAGGGTTTTAATGTTCTGCATCCTATGGGCTTTGATGCGTTTGGGTTACCTGCAGAGAATTATGCGATAAAAACTAAAACCAATCCTGAAGTTGCAGTGAAGAAAAATGTTGCAAGATTCAAAAAACAGCTTGAAATTATTGGTTTAGACTACGATTGGAGTAGGGAAATTAATACAACTGATCCTGGTTTTTATAAGTGGACTCAGTGGATTTTCTTAAAACTTCTTGAGAAAGGTTTAGCTTATGAATCCAACGAACCGGTAAATTGGTGTCCAGTTGATAAAACTATCTTAGCAAATGAAGATTTGGCCGATGGAAAATGCGAGAGGTGTGGATCGGTGGTGGAAAAGAAACCTATACGTCAATGGGTTTTAAAGATTACAAAGTATGCTGACAGGTTACTTTCGGATTTAGAAGCTCTAGACTGGCCTGAGTCCATAAAAGAAAGTCAGAAAAACTGGATCGGGAGGAGTGAGGGCTCTGAGATCGATTTTGATGTATGGCGTGGTAGCGAAAAGATAAAAGTATTTACAACCCGCCCAGACACTATTTTTGGAGCTACATATGTTGTTCTTGCGCCAGAGCACGAGCTCGTGCAAAAACTATGGAGCCAAATAGAAAATACAGAACAAGTTTCTGAATATATTGAAGCTGTAAAAAACAAGCCAGAAATAGAGAGAACCAATGATCAAAAAGAAAAGAATGGTGTTAAGCTAAATGGTGTTAGCGCTGTCAATCCTGGCACAAATGATGTGATTCCTGTTTATATTGCAGACTATGTCCTATCTACATATGGTACTGGAGCGATAATGGCTGTTCCGGCACATGATGAACGAGATTTTATTTTTGCAAAAAAATATAATTTACCAGTAAAAGAGGTTGTTTCTGGTGGCACTGGAGTTGGCCCTTATACAGGACCTGGTTTGCTTATTAATTCAGGTCAATTTGATGGAATGAAGTCCGATTTAGCAAAAAGAGAGATTACCAGATTTGTAATGGGTAAGACTGTCACCAAGTATAAACTTCAGGATTGGGTCTTTTCAAGACAAAGATATTGGGGTGAGCCAATTCCAGTACTTAGGGCAGATGGAAAAGTAGTTCAACTTTCAGAAAAAGATCTTCCCCTTAAACTTCCAAAAGTAAAGTCTTATGAACCAACCGGAGAAGCGGAATCGCCTCTATCTAAAATATCCAGTTGGGTAAATGTAAAGAGGGGTGGCAAAGCTTATAAACGGGAAACAAACACTATGCCACAATGGGCAGGATCCTCTTGGTACTATCTGCGTTACATGGATCCAAAAAATAAGAAGGCTTTGGTGGATAAAAGGAAAGAAAAATATTGGAACATGGTGGATTTGTATGTTGGTGGGGCAGAGCATGCCACCAGACATCTTATATATGCTAGGTTTTGGCATAAATTTCTGTATGACATTGGGGTAGTAAATACTAAAGAGCCATTCAGAAAACTACAGGACGTGGGACTTATCATTGCCTCAGATGGACGAAAAATGTCAAAAAGGTTTGGCAATGTTGTAAATCCGGACTCAATAATAAAAATGTATGGTGCTGATACCCTGCGAATGTACGAAATGTTTATGGGGCCATTTGAGCAATCCGTAGCGTGGAACGAGGATAATATATTTGGTGTTAGAAGATTTTTGGAAAGAATTTGGAGAGTAAAAGAAAAGGTAAGTGTAAAAACAAAAAAAGATGTAAAATTTGAGGTGCTACTCAATAAGTCTATTAAGAAGGTATCTGAAGATATTGAGTCAATGTCGTTTAACACGGCGATCTCATGCATGATGATATTACTAAATGAGGTAGAGAGAATTGGTGAAGTTGGAAAGGGTGATTTTGAAACTATCTTAAAAATTCTTAATCCGTTTGCTCCACATATAACAGAAGAGTTATGGTGCGAGCTTGGTCATAAAACACTACTAGTCAAGGAGAAATGGCCAAAATGGAATTCTAGTAAGCTTGAAGAGCAGGAGATAAAAATTGCCGTTCAAATTAACAGTAAAGTCAGAGCAGAAATAGTAATACCAAACAAAGCTTTGGAAGGGGAGGCTGTCAGGATTGCAAGGTCTAATCCAGACGTTGAAAAGTGGCTTTTAGGTAAGGAAATTAAGAAGGTAATCTACGTAAGTAATAAAATTCTCAATTTTGTTGTATAAGAATAGGTAGTTGTGGTCAAGGCTTGACTTATTTTCTCATAGGTGATAGAAATAAGGGGCACTATTTGACAGGTGCTTTTAAGTGTAATTTAGTAATTAACAATTATAATGGATAAAACAACAGCAAATTTTAAGCCAAAGCAGTCTGTAAAGAAACTTTTAAGTGTTTTAGGAGACAGATCAAAGGATGTTATTGTGTCTCGTTTTGGTCTTGGTAATGACACAAAACGAATGACTCTTGAGGCTATTGGTAAGAAGTACAAAATCACCAGGGAAAGAGTAAGACAGATCGAGAACTATTCAATACAGAATATTCGAAAGTCTAAGGAATATGCTAAAGAAAAGGCGGTTTTTGACGAGTTAAGAACCACTATGGCTGACTTGGGTTCAGTAATATCTGAAGAGGCTTTGTTAAAGCACCTGTCAAAGGATAAATCTACTCAAAATCAAGTCCACTTCCTTTTGGTTGTTGGAGATGAATTTACAAAAGATAAGGAGGACGAGGAGTTTAAACATAGATGGACAGTAGACAAAGACTTGTCAAAAAGAGTTCATCAGGCTATTAGGGATCTATATTCAAAGCTTTCAGATGATGAGATTTTACTAGAATCAGATATGATCGAGAAGTTTTTGGAGCATTTGAAGGATGTTTCTGAAAAGTACAAGAACCAGGAGATCGCTAGGAGGTGGTTGGAGCTTTCTAAGCTTATTGATAAGAACCCTCTAGGGGAGTGGGGCAAGACTGGATCTTCAAATATAAACGCTAAAGGAATGAGAGACTATGCATATTTAGTTATAAGAAGGCATGGATCACCAATTCACTTCAGAGAAGTGGCAAAACTAATTACAGAATTGTTCAAGAAGAAAGCTCACGTAGCAACAACTCATAACGAGCTTATCAAGGACCCAAGATTTGTTTTGGTTGGAAGGGGACTTTACGCGCTTTCAGAGTGGGGCTATATGTCTGGGGTAGTAAAAGATGTAGTCAAAAATATAATTCAGAAAAATGGTCCACTAACTAAAGATGAGATCATAAAGAAGGTTCTCAAAGAAAGGTATGTTAAGGAAAATACCATAATGGTAAATCTCCAAAATCCAAAATTCTTCAAGAAAAACAAAGAAGGAAAGTATGAGATTGCCTAACAAAGAAACCACCGAAAGGTGGTCTTTTTGTTTAGGCTTTTGTATAATTCTATTATATGTTTCAGGCTTATTCGGATTTATTTACGAGTGACAGTTTCACATTACTGTTTAAGTTTATATACTGGACATCCTTTATTTGGATTCCACTCTTTACATTTTCAGTTTTATTGGAACTTTGGGTTAGATATGTTCAGGCTCAGTTTTTAGCAAAGCAACAGTATGTATTGCTAGAAGTTAAACTACCAAAAGATGTATTTAAGTCACCTCATGCGGCCGAGTTCTTTATTAACTCCATGTACCAGACTAGTGGAGAAGGTAATTGGTTTGAGAGATATTGGAATGGAGGTGTAAGGTCTTGGTTTTCGCTGGAGATTGTAGCCAAAAACGGTTCAGTTCATTTCTATATTTGGACAAAAGTTGGTCATAGGAACTTAATTGAGGCAAATATATACTCCCAATACCCAGGAATAGAAATATACGAAGTGCCAGATTATACTTTGCCAGTGACTTATGATCCAAGTCAGACGTCAATATGGGCTTCAGAATTTGATTTGACTAAAGATGATGTATTTCCAATTAAGACATATATTGACTATGGAATGGACAAAAACCCAGAAGAGGAATACAAGATTGACCCACTCACACCGCTAATAGAATTTCTAGGTTCAATTCCTAGGGATAGTCAGGTTTGGATTCAGATACTTGTAAGAGCTCATAAAGCAGAAGAGAAAGATCCGAAAAAAAGTTGGGGTAACGCTAAGATATTTCAAACATTTAAACCTAGCGATATTTGGGACAGGTGGGAGAAAAAGGATTTGAGATGGAAAGAAGCAGCTAAGGTAAAGGTAAATGAAATTGTTGAAGGAGCAAAAGGTGAAAAAGGACCAGATGGAAAATTTGTGCCTGGAACTGGTAGGCAACTTACTGAAACAGAGAGAGATACTATAACTGCGCTCAACAGAAGCGTATCTAAAAATGGGTTTGATGTCGGTATTCGCGCGGTATATTTAGCTCCGAAAGAATCTTTTAGTCCTTCAAACATAGGTGGTGTAATAAATAGCATTACTCATTTCAACTCTCATTTAAATGGTTTCAAACCAGCTAGGGGTGTTGCTGATAGGCATTCAAATTTTTTCCTGCTTTGGATGAAGAGGTCCGAGAAAGTAGTATATGAAGAGAAAGCAGACTTACTCGATAAATACAAAAGACGAGCTTATTATCATAAGCCACACAAAAGTCCACACTTTATACTAAATTCAGAGGAGCTTGCGACAATCTTTCACTTTCCTGGTGGCGTTTTGGCTACCCCAACGTTTGAGAGGGTTGATTCTAGAAAAGCTGAAGCCCCACCAAATATTCCAGTTTAGACATACCAGCTTATAAATGTATAACAAGTTTAAAAACTTTATATTGGAAAGAGTAAGGCAAGTAAAATTGTTTTTATCAAATATGGGTTTTTCTGTCGATATTTCTCAAAAACGTGCGTTTTCAGCGTTCGTCTTAGCTTTTGCACTTGTAATACTGTACATATACTTTCATTCACCCCCCAAAAATTTCCCAATAGGTCAAGTATTTACTGTATCGAGTGGAGAGTCCCTCGAAGAAGTTACGAATAATTTGTACGAGATCCATGCCATAAAGTTTCCTGTTGTATTTCGAAACTACGTCATTATTCAAGGTGGCGAGAAAAAAGTTATGGCAGGGGATTACTTGCTTGATAGCAAGGAGGGACCATTTGATCTAGCATATCGACTGGTGAATGGTAAGTTTCATTTAGATATTGCAAGAGTTACGATTCCAGAGGGGTGGAACATATTTGAAATAAGTGAGTATCTAGAGAAAACTTTGTTGAATTTTGACGATAAAAAATTTCTTTCACTTGCTAAATCAAAAGAGGGTTATCTTTTTCCAGATACATATTTTGTATCGCCAGCTGTAAATCCAGAGGATCTGATTGAAAAGATGGCAAAAAATTTTAATAAAAAAATACTTGATATTCCTGGGCTTTCGACCACTACCTATAAATTTAGCGATGTGATTATTATGGCTTCGATTGTCGAGAGAGAGGCTAGAACCACGGATTCTAGAAGAACTGTAGCGGGTATATTGTGGCGAAGGCTTAAAATAGGAATGCCACTTCAGGTAGATGCCGCGTTCAACTATGTGAATGGAAAGAGCACCTTTGATCTTACAAAAGATGATTTGAAAATTGATTCTCCCTACAATACTTACAAATACAAAGGTTTACCACCAGGGCCTATTGGCAATCCTGGTGCAAACTCGATTATGGCGACCATTAATCCAATAGTGACAAAATATTTGTATTTTCTGACAGGCAAGGATGGAAAAATGTATTATGCAGTTACTTTTGAACAACACGTGAAAAATAAGCAAAAGTACTTATACTAAGTAAATATCTTTCTCACAAATTTCTTTTCAGAGACCGCTCGCTCTCTTCCTGCGGAGAGCTAGCTTGGTCCTCAACCCAAATCCGTCAAGAACGGGGCTCCTTGACGGACCCAAGCTTTGGGTTTACGGAGTCTCTAAAAAGGAATTTCCTCAACGAGATTTACTTAGTCAAAATTATGTGGTACTTTATCAAAATGAAATCAGAGCTAAAACCTAATGAATTTTTTGATATCAACAAACTTCCAACTACCGAAGGCATTTTTTTTCTAGGTATTTCTATGAGTCGTATCGGGAACGAACAAAGCCCTCAGAAATGTTTTGAATACTTGCAACATCTTGCTTCTAAAATTCAATATACAGACGGAATTGGAATGGAGATGTGGTATGGAGATTATTTATATTTTCATTCAAAAGATCCAGCCCATAAATTAAGAGATAGATTTAAAGAACAAATGATTTCACACAAGAATGCATTTTTAAATTTATTAAAGAAGGACCGTGTGTGGACTCATAAAGCATTCTCATTTAAAACATTTGGCCAAATTTTACTTGAGAACTCTGATGTATTCCCTTTATCTTTTAAATCAGTTAAGGATTTATATGAAAACGATCTGGTTTTTAGAAAACATGTTGAAAATGATTGTCTAAAAACCGGCCGCGACATTGGAGAAATGTCAGTCAATTTTATTCTTGAAGAAATAGCTATGTTCTGTCTCTCTCAGAAAGGTTCTTTTCGACTAAACAATAAGTTTGTTACGGACACAGAAAAAAATTGGACGCTTCAGGCTTATCCAGGTAAGCCTCTTATGAGTGAGGTTTATTTATTTAGAAAAAATCCCTTGAATTTGTCTAATCGTAAAAATCCATACGAAAATTGTTATTATGATCTTGAAGGCAAGATCTTATATGATTACAGTCGCATGGAAATATAAATTATGAAGTTAAGTAAAACTAAAATTAGAAGATTACAGAAAGGTGACATTACTCAGATAATAAATTTCGGTTTATCAGAGAAAGCTTTTGTAATGGATGCTGGAGTATTCTGGAGTAGAGATCAATTAGAGAAGTGGTCTGAAAGCAGGAGTGATGTTTTACTCGTGGCAATAAACCAAAATAATCAAGTAATTGTATTTTCATTCTATGCCTGCCATATGCCTACATTTAAAGTTACTTGGGAAAATCTTTATGTTAAGCCTGAGTGTAGAGAACAGGGTATAGCTTCTGCACTAATAGAAGAAGGAATGAGGATACTAAAAGATTTAGGATACAGATATATAATGCTTTGTGTAAATTCCGATGATAGGGGTAAGTTTTTAGGACTTCTTGAAAAACACTGTTTTGCAAAGGGTCCAGAAGTCATTTGGGTCGACAAATATTTGAATTAATAATGCAAGCTAAAAATAAAAAAGTTTTTGTTGGGGTTTCAGGAGGAGTGGACTCTTCTGTTGCTTTGGCATTACTGAAACAGGAAGGATGTGACGTGACCGGGGTTTTTCTTAAGGTTTGGTCACCAGATTTTCTTCCATGCGATTGGAGAGAGGAGAGACGTTCTGCTATGAGAGTCTGCGCAACTCTTGGTGTGCCATTTTTAACATTAGATTGTGAGAAAGAGTACAAAGAAGAAGTTGTAGATTATATGATACGTGAATATAGTGCAGGTAGGGTGCCAAACCCTGATATTTACTGTAACAAATATGTAAAATTTGGCGTTTTTCTTAGGAAGGCACTTGAGCTTGGTGCGGATTATATAGCAACAGGACACTATGCGAGAAAAGTTGAAAGTGAAATACAATACGAACTATTTGAAGCCAAAGACAAGAACAAGGACCAGTCATATTTTTTGTATACCTTAACTCAAGATCAGCTTAAGCACACTCTTTTTCCAATTGGACATCTAACAAAGCCAGAAGTTAGAAAGTTAGCGAAAAGATTTGGTCTGCCGACAGCGGAGAAAAAAGATAGCCAGGGTCTGTGTTTTATTGGAAAGGTAGATATGAAAGAGTTTCTGCTTCACTATATTCAGAAAAAGAGAGGTAATGTACTTAATGCGAAAGGAGAAATAATTGGTGAACACGATGGAGCAGTATTTTTTGCAATAGGGCAAAGACATGGTTTTGAAATAACAAAAAAAGGTAGTGAAGATCCAAGGTGTTTTGTTGTAAGTAAAGACTTAGGAGCTAATACAATAACTGTAGCAAGTAAAGATCTAGAAAATGAAATTGTAACCTCAGTAAAAGAAATATCTATTCAAAAAATTCACTTTATAAGTGGTGAGGAGCCTTGTTTTCCACTAGAGGTGACTTGTAGGATAAGATATAGACAGGAGAAACATAGGTGTACTATTAAAAAAGAATCCTCGAAATATATTGTACATTTCAGTGAGTTTCAAGACGGAGTCTCAATAGGTCAGTCAATTGTGCTTTATGATGGTGAAGTTTGTATAGGTGGAGGAATAATTGAGAATATTGGCAAGTAAATATACTTGCTCAAGGAGTAAATTATTGAGATAATGGCTCAATATGGCTACAGGAGAGATATACGTAATAAAATCAGACGGGACTAGAGAACTATTTGATCCTACTAAGTTAGAACATTCCTTGAGGCACGCAGGTGCAAACACAAGGATGGTTGAAAATATAATAGGTCACATTAAAACTCATTTGACCGAAGATATTACGACTCACGAAATTTACAAGCATGCTTTTGATTTGCTGCACAAGGACGATAAACCAATCGCATTAAAATATTCGATAAAGAGAGCGATTATGGATTTGGGTCCGTCTGGTTTTCCATTTGAGGATTATGTTGCTGAAATTTTTAAACATAAAGGTTTTAATGCACTTACTGGACAAATTGTTAAAGGTTTTTGTGTTGAACATGAAGTGGATGTAGTTGCCTGGAATAAAGACAAGCTAATTATGGTTGAGGCAAAGTTTCATAATGAGTTAGGAATTAAGTCGGACTTAAAAGTGGCACTTTATGTGAAGGCGAGATTTGATGATTTGAGTAAGGTTGATTTTGACTATGATGGTAAGAGAAAGCTTGATGAAGGATGGTTAGTCACAAACACAAAATTCTCCTCTACTGCAATCGAGTACGGTTCCTGCCAAGGAGGACTTAAGATGGTTGGCTGGAATTATCCTCCAGAGGGCAATCTTCACGATATGGTTTTAGAAGCAAAACTTCACCCACTCACTTGCTTGGTCACTCTTACCGGAAGGCAGAAAAAAGTACTACTTGAGAAAGGTATTGTTCTCTGTCGATCACTTGCCGAAAATAAGGAGTTACTAATTTCCATCGGGTTAGATGATAGTCAGGTCAAGAAAGTTTTGGAGGAAATAGAAATGCTATAATACCAAATATGTCGCTTGAAGAAAGATTTGAAAAAATGAAACAGATAAGGGACGAGATCTTTCATCTTAAGGATTCACCCTTATACGAATACAGACAGCAAAACAAGTATTTTCCTGTTGTGGGAGAAGGCAGTCACGTGGCACACATAATGTTTGTAGGAGAAGCACCAGGAAAAAACGAAGCTGAAACAGCCAGGCCTTTTTGTGGACGATCTGGTAAGGTTTTAGACGAGATGCTTGAGTCGATCAATCTAAATAGAAGTGATGTCTTTATTACAAATATTGTAAAAGACCGACCGCCAGAAAATAGAGATCCAAGTGAAGAGGAGATAAAACTGTATAGCCCTTTTCTAGACAGACAAATAGAAATAATTAGGCCTGTAGTTATTGCAACTTTGGGAAGATTTTCTATGAAATATATTATGGATAAATTCGGACTTTCTGATAAGGTTGGAGCTATAGGGGACCTGCACGGCAAAGAGTTTCCGACCAACGCCAGCTACGGACCAATTAATATAATTCCTCTTTATCATCCAGCCGTGGCTCTCTACGACGGTTCGAACAAGGAAACTTTATTGAACGACTTCAAAGTACTTGCTAAGTATATAAAGTAAAAATTGTGAAAACACTCACTTCAAATGAAATCAGAGAAAGGTTTTTAAAATTTTTTGAGAAAAGGGGGCACGCCATTATCCCTTCGGCATCCTTAGTGCCTGAAAATGATCCATCTGTTTTATTTAACACTGCAGGTATGCAACCACTTGTGCCGTATCTTTTGGGACAAGAGCACCCGCAAGGAAAAAGACTTGTGGATGTTCAGAAATGCGTAAGAACTAACGATATAGATGAAGTAGGGGACAATACACACTTAACTTTCTTTGAAATGCTCGGGAATTGGTCTTTGGGTGACTATTGGAAGAAGGAGTCTATAAGCTGGAGTTATGAGTTATTAACATCAAAAGAGGAGGGTTTTGGTTTAGATCCACAAAGACTTTATGTCACTTGTTTTGAGGGAGACGAGAATGCTCCTAAAGACGAAGAATCTGCACAAATTTGGCGAGAAATTTTTGAAAAAAATGAAGTGACCGGCGAAAGAATATATTTTAGACCTAAAGATAAAAATTGGTGGTCTGCGGGGGACAATGGTCCATGCGGTCCTGATACAGAAATGTTTTATGATCTAAGTGGTGAATTAAACAAAGGTCTAACTTTGGAGGAATACTTAAAAGCTGATGATGAACAGAGAGTGGTGGAAATCTGGAACAATGTTTTTATGGAGTATCTTTCTAAAAATGGAAAGGTTACAGGAAAGCTAGAAAAACAAAACGTTGATACTGGAGCCGGGTTTGAAAGAGTAGTTGCAGTTATGCAGGGTAAAAAGAGTGTCTTTGAAACAGATTTATTTAACACAGTAATTTCGATAATTAAGGAAAATTCTGAGAGTTATTCTGATAAGCCTGCAAGAATTATTGCGGATCATCTAAGAGCGTCAGCACTGCTTATAGCTGATGGAGTTAGACCAAGCAATAAGGATCAGGGCTATATCTTAAGAAGATTAATAAGAAGGGCAGTCATTCAGGCAAAAAAAATTGGTTTCAAAGGCAATTATGAGGATAATATATTCTTACCTATACTGAATGAATATTATAGAATTTATTCAAGCACTAAGTATTTTACAGATAAGGGTGGAATCTACTCTGAGAAGGAGCCATATACATTTATGGAGATAGATAAAGAAGTGAGAAATTTTATAAAGACAATTGATAATGGATTGAAGGAGTTTGAAAAAGGAGAAGATCCATTTGTCCTTTTTACAACATATGGTTTTCCGATTGAGCTCACTGAAGAACTAGCAAAAGAGAAAGGTCAGACTATTGATTTAGATTCATTTAATAAGAAAATGAAAGAGCATCAGGAACTTTCTAGAGTCGGATCTGAGCAGAAGTTTAAGGGGGGTCTTGGAAGTACTGGTGAAATGGAAACTAAGTATCACACAGCTACTCATCTTCTACATCAGGCTCTCAGGGAAGTTCTAGGCACAACGGTTCAGCAGAAGGGTAGTAATATTACTTCTGAAAGGCTTCGATTTGATTTTACTTTTGATAGAAAAATGACTGATGATGAAAAGAAAAGGGTGGAGGAAATAGTAAATCAAAAAATTTCGGAAGGGTTACCAGTTAACAAAGTAGTTTTGAAGAAAGAAGAAGCGGAGAAAACTGGAGCCCTGCATTTCTTTGGAGAAAAGTACCCTGATGAAGTAAATGTTTATTATATTGGTGGTGATATTGAGGGTGCCTTTTCGAAGGAGTTTTGTGGTGGACCACATGTGGACAATACGAAGGTTTTGGGAGAGTTTAAAATTGCCAAAGAAGAAGCCGTATCAGCAGGTGTTAGACGTATTAAAGCAGTACTTCAATAGTTTTCAATAATATAAGTATATTTTGAAATAGATTTTGTGGTAAAATTGCCTCATGTCATTCTTTTCTAGAAAAAATTCGGTATTATCTATTGTGGTAGATATTGGTAGTGGAAGTTTGTCAGTGGCACTTGTATATTACGAAAAGGAAAAGCCACCAACCATCCTCCATACTATCTCTCGGGATTTCACAATCGCAAATAAGCCTAGTTCAGATAAAATTCTACTTGTTATGACTAAAGCTCTTGACGAGGCTCTCTCGCAGCTTGTTAAAGTTGGGATGGATCATCCGAAAGTAAAGAAAACAGGTAAGATACTAAATAGTGTAAACATTTCTCTTTCTTCACCTTGGTTTTTACCAAGAACAAAATACATTGATATTAAAAAAGATAAGGAGTTTATTGTTAACGAAAATTTTATTAAAAGCATTACTATTAGTGAAGCCGATGCATTTAGGGAGAAAATAAAAAATGATGATAAAACAACAGATGAACCACTAGAAGTAATTGAGAGTAAAGTAGTGGATATCAAAGTAAATGGTTACGTGATAAGTAGGGTAGGTAATCAGAAAACTAACGCATTAACTGCTCATCTCTGTATGGCTCTTGTGAACAAGTCGCTTATAGAGAGAGTTGATACTATTGTTGCGAAAAATACCCATATCGATAAAGACAAAATAGTTTTTCATACATTTCCTGTAGCGACGTTCTCTGTGGTAAGAGATCTATTTAATCAATACCAGGATTTTATCTTGCTTGATGTGACATCGGAAGTTACTGATCTTAGTCTTGTTTCCAATGACGTGCTTATAAAAACAGTTGCAATACCGTCGGGTAGAAATTTCATAATCAGACAAATTGCGAAAAAATTTGATATGCCGGTCGAAATTGCAGAATCAAACTTATCAACTTACTCACTTCAAAAATTAGACAAAGATACATCAGGTAAAATTGAAGAGGTTTTGATTGATATTGAAAAGGAATGGTCAATATACCTCGAAAGAGCACTCCTTGACCTTTCTCCGGAGCTCTCCCTTCCAAACCACCTATACATGACTTCCCAAAGTGATGTAGCAGATGTTTATTTGAATTATTTAAAGCTTTCTAAGGCCGATTCTACGGCGACCTTTAGAAAAAACCTAAATGTTGTGAGAGTTCAAGATAAAATATTGTCCGGCTTATATAATAACGAGTCACACACAACCCCCAACGAGTTTATTTGTTTGATCGCAATTTACTATAATAAATTTGTTTTTAAATAAATTGTTAACATTTTTCTTGGCTATCTCTAATTATTAATATAAAATGTACTCAAACATCTAAACATTTCAAAATAATGAAAAAACAAGTTACACAGGACGTGGTTCCAGCTAAAAAATCAATCAGAGATATTGAAGTTCCATCAAGATCAAGAGATGAAGCTAAGAAAGCGAGTAGGTCCTTTTCAAAAGAGGATCCGTATGAGAGACCGATAGAGATTAGGCACTCTTCTAATGTCAAAATTCAGTCTGAAACATCGAGACACGACTCAACTTCGAAAGACTACGAACCACCCACATCAAACTATAAGTATAGTTATGATCTTCCAAAGAAGTCAAAAAAGACACCAATATATATAGGTGTGGTATTCGGAGTTATAGTTTTGGCACTGCTTGCATCCTCCCTTTTTAAGAGTGCAACGATAACTGTTACACCACTGTCTCAATCAAAAAGCATAACGGAGTCATTTACTGCAAAAAAGGATGATCCGACAGCACCGCTTGATTATCAAATTGTAACAGTTACCAAGGAAACAGAAAGAATAATTGACCCAAAGGATATTTCTTCGGAACAGAAGGTAGAGAAAAAATCAACCGGCACGATTGTCATATACAACAACTTTGGGTCAAGTCCTCAAAAACTAATTGCAACGACCAGGTTCGAGACCCCCGAAGGTCTTATTTTTAGGTTGGTGAGTGCTGTAACTGTTCCAGGTAAAACAACAAAAGACGGCAAGTCTGTGCCGGGTAGCGTAGAGGCTCAAGTCGTGGCTGATCAGGCCGGGCAGAAATATAATATTGGAATGAAAGATTTCACTATTCCTGGACTTAAGAGTGATGCAGAAAAATACAAGACTATGTATGCTCGATCAAAAACGGAAATGACCGGTGGTTTTACAGGTGTGGAAAAAGTCGTTTCAAAAGATGTACTAAGTACTATAGGTACACAAATGGAGACTGCTCTTAAAGCAGATCTGGCCAACGAAATCATAAAGCAAATTCCGGCAGACTATATAATATTTCAAAGTAGTTTAGATTATAAATTCGATCCGGCATCAACTTTATCCACAACAAGTGGGGCCACAGCACTCAAAAAAAAGGGCGTTGCTAGTGCAGTGATATTCAATAGAAGCAGTATTACTAAGTCGATTCTAGCTAAGGTTCTACCAGATGCGGATCAATCATTAATTTCGATATCCAATCTAGATGCTCTCAGTTTTGATTTAAAATCAGATCTTTCTTCTATTAGCTCTGGTCCGATTAATTTTGGCATTTCTGGTGACGTTGAACTTGTATGGATCATTAATGAAGACAAACTCAAAAATGATCTTTTGGGATTATCTAAGACCAATGCAAAAACAATTATGTCAGCATATCCGTCAATAAAGGAGGCATGGGTTCTGACACGTCCATTCTGGAATAATAAGATCCCAAGTAACACGGAAAAGGTAAAAATAGTAAACACTTTAGAAAATAAGTGATTAGTTAGAGAATAGATCGCAAAGGGTATTGACTAAACGAGTCTATTTCTGTTACCATGCTACCTGTGCTAAAAATGAGCAATTTGAAGAACAAATTAGGCAAAAATAATGCAAAGTAACGATAAAAAAGCTGCTACAGTAGTAGCGCAGGTTGTTGAGGCATTACCTAATACATTCTTCAGAGTGTCAAGAGAAGATAATTCTGAAGAGATGCTAACGTATCTCTCAGGAAAAATGCGTCTCAATAGAATCCGTGTACTGGTAGGCGACAAGGTCATAGTGGAACTAGATTCATACGGTGGTAAGGGACGAATTGTGAAGAGAATATAATAAAAGATGAAGGTAAAGGCCTCAGTAAAAAAAAGATGTGCTCAATGCCAAGTAGTCCGAAGAAAGGGCTATGTTTATGTTATATGTAAGGCGAATTCTAGACATAAACAAAGACAAGGATAATTTTTATAGTATATGAGAATTTTAGGAATAACATTGCCAGAAAATAAGAGAATAGAGATAGGGCTAACAGTCCTGTATGGTATTGGTCGCCCAAGAGCTCACAAAATTTTGGAGGAGGCAAAGGTTGAGTTAGGAAAGAAGCCAAAGGAGCTATCGATCGATGAAGAGAATTCAATTCGTAAAATTGTTGAATCACTGAAAATTGAAGGAGATCTAAAAAGAGAGACATCGAGCAACATAAAGCGTCTCAAGGATATCAAAGCATATAGAGGGGTAAGACATATGAGAAATCTTCCAGTTAGAGGACAGAGAACTAAAACTAATGCTAGAACCAAAAGAGGTGCTAAGAAAACAATGGGTACTGGTAGAAAGACAGCAGATAAAAAGTAAAAATCATTAATTTTATGGGAAAAAAACGAATTGTAACAACTGGTGGTGAGGGTGAAGGCCAAAAAAAGGCTCAGCAAGCAACTGTCTCAAAAAAGAAAGTTGAGGTTGGTGCCTTATACGTCCAATCAACTTACAACAATACTATGCTTGTTCTAACTGACGCTAGAGGCAACGTACTTGCTGCATCTTCATCAGGATCTATAGGTTTTAAGGGAGCAAAAAAGGGAACACCTTTTGCAGCAGCAAAGGTTGGTGAAATACTGGGAGCAAAAGCTTCTGCTATGGGCATGAAGGATGCCAGCGTTGTGGTAAAGGGTGTTGGTTCAGGAAGAGAGTCTGGAATAAGAGGATTTATTTCAAAAGGAATTAACATTTTATCTATTAAGGATGTTACCCCAGTTCCACATAACGGCCCAAAACCAAAGAAAGCAAGAAGAGTATAGAAATAATATATGAAAATAGGACCAAAATACAAAATAGCAAGACGACTAGGTGCAGCAGTGTTTGAGAAAACTCAAACACAGAAGTTTGCAATTAACCAAGAAAAGAAGGGCAAGAAAGGTTTTAGTAAAATGAGAACTGAATTCGGTCTGCAGTTAACTGAGAAGCAAAAGGCAAGAATGGTTTATGTAATATCCGAGAAGCAATTTAAAAATTATGTTAAAGCGTCTCTGGATAGAAAAGGCTTTAATCCAACTGATACACTTTTTGATGCATTGGAGCGCAGGATGGACAATGTTGCCTACAGAAGTGGCTTTGCACCTACTAGATTAGGAGCTAAGCAGATGGTATCTCATGGACATTTGGCACTAAATGGTCGTAGAGTCACTAACCCTTCGATACAAGTAAAACTTGGAGACAAAATATCTATCAACAAAAGATCAGAAGCTAAGCCACTATTTTTATCACTCGGTGATAGACAGAAGGAGATAACCGTACCGCCTTGGATTAAATTAGAGAGTGCGAAGAAAGTAGCAGAAATCGTAGGTAAGCCAACATATATTAAAACTGAAAATCTTTTTGACCTTAATACAGTGATCGAATTCTACAGTAGATAATATACGGCCAGAATGTTGCATATTAAGTGGAATTAGTGTATAATTTATCGGTTAAATTTAATTAAAAAAAAATGTCTGATTACCAAATCGTATTGCCATCAAAACCACGAATAGTCTCTGAGCAAGACAATAGTGGTTCATATGAAATTGACGGGCTTTATCCTGGGTATGGTCATACTTTAGGAAACAGTTTGAGAAGGATAATACTCTCTTCACTTCCTGGTTCATCAGTAACATCGGTTAAAATTGAGGGAGTTTCTCATGAATTCACAGTAATTCCTGGAGTTAAGGAAGACGTTATTACAATACTTTTGAACCTAAAGAGACTTAGATTTAGTCTTGTCTCTGATGAGCCTCAACTACTTTCACTAAAAGTTAAAGGTGTTAGTGAGATAAAGGCAGGGGATATTAAGTTGCCTGGTGGAGTCGAGATACTTAATCCTGAGCAAGTTATAGCGACACTTACCGACAAAAGTTCTGAGATCGATATGGAAGTTACTGTTGAGAAAGGTTTAGGCTTTGTTTCCAAGGAGGTACTTCAGAAAAACAGAGTTGATATTGGACAGATAACTATGGATGCGATCTTCACTCCTATAAGAAGAGTTAGTTACGAAGTGGAAAACATGCGTGTTGGTGATAGAACAGATTTCAATCGACTAAAAGTTTTCATTGAAACAGATGGAACTATTACTCCAAAGGAAGCCCTTGAAAAATCAATTGAGATAATGATAAATCAACTTAAGGCTATCGTTGGCTTCAAGGAAGAAGAAATAATAATGCCTACTCATTCGATGTCATCTGAGGAAATTCCGAAGGATAGTGATGAGGACTCTCTAAAGACAAGAATAGACACTCTTAACCTTTCTGCTAGAACACAAAACGCGCTTGCTAATGCAAATATAAGAACTGTAGGCGGTCTTGCAAGAAAGAAGGAAAAAGATATATTGGAGATCGAAGGCCTTGGAGCAAAAGGTCTTACTGAGATAAAAGATACACTGGCTACATTTGGTATTACATTAAAACAATAACATGAGGCATCACAAAGCAGGGAGAAAATTCGGTAGGGTAACAAAGGTTAGATCGGGACTAATGAAGTCCCTTGCTTTGGCGCTAGTTAAAGAGGGAAAAATACAGACAACTGAGGCGAAGGCAAAGTCTCTAAGACCATTTATCGAGAAAGCTGTAACTACAGGAAAACTTAGCACTCTTGCCTCAAGAAGAAATCTTATTTCAACGGTTGGATCAATTGCTGCGGAGAAAATTTCAAAGGAAATTGCTCCAAAATATTCTGACAGAAAAGGTGGCTATACCAGAATAACAAAGCTTCCAGCTAGACTTTCGGATGGAGCACTTATGGCCATAATAGAATTTGTATAAAAATATGAAGAAATACACTTTAGATGCAGAGAATAAAAAGATTGGAAGACTGGCTTCAGAAGCTGCAGTTTATCTTATGGGTAAAAATTTAGTTGATTTTAAAAGAAATTCAAATCCTGATGTTACAGTAGAAGTAAAAAATGCCTCAAAAGTTTCTGTTAATCAGACAAAGTTTGAAACTAAGAAGTATTCTAGATATTCAGGATATCCAGGAGGACTAAGACAGCCAACTATGGAGCAAGTAGTAGCAAAAAAAGGTTTCAGAGAAATAATAAAGGAGGCTGTTTCAGGTATGCTACCAAAAAATAAGCTTAGAACAAGAATGCTTAAGAATTTGATTATTACAGAATAAAAAAATGGAAAAGACTAAGGAAAAATATATAGAGGCTGTAGGACGAAGAAAAACTGCCGTTGCGAGAGTTAGGATTACTCCTGCAACAAAGAATTCTATAGAAGTGAACGACAAGGAAATAGAATCCTATTTTACTGTGGTGGACATGCAAAATACTGTGAGTCAGCCACTAAAGGAGATTTCAGGAAAATTTAAGATTACAGCAAAAATAGTTGGAGGAGGGATGCATTCCCAAGCAGAGGCGTTAAGACACGGTATAGCTAGAGCTATAGTGTCTGGAGATGAAATGCTTCGAAAGACTCTGAAAAAAGCTGGCTACCTTAAGAGAGATCCAAGGGCGAAAGAAAGACGAAAGTTCGGTCTAAAGAAGGCAAGAAAAGCTCCACAGTGGTCAAAACGTTAAGAACAAAAAACACCCATTGGGTGTTTTTTGTTTAGTTTTGACCACTGTGTGGGAAAAGGTCGGAAAACGGGAGTTTTCCGTGGAGGAAGGCAGCGAGCATTGCGAGCGTTGTAAAACCGTGGGTTTCCAAAGAGACATAGGAGTAAGCGACTGTGTCGTACATAGGTCGAAACGATAAAATCCATCCAAAACTATAATTTTCCAGCAACAGAATATTTTGCTGGTGCAAAATTTCTTTCTACTCAGC
>JBAQWP010000082.1:0-3296 GCA_049298975.1 Minisyncoccia bacterium | reverse complement strand
GACTATGGCAAGCTAGGTAATGTAAAAATTTCTAGTGAAACTGAGTCCCGAATAGGAGAAAACCAAGAAAAAAAGAACCAGAGAGATTTTGCTGTTTGGAAATTTAGTAAAGAACTCGGGTATGATGCTCCATTTGGCAGAGGTTTCCCTGGTTGGCATATTGAGTGTACCGCTATGTCCACAAAGTACCTTGGATCAGAGTTTGATGTCCACACTGGCGGGATAGATCACATACCTGTACATCACAACAATGAAATAGCCCAAGCAGTCTGCTCTGGCTCCCCATACGCACACTATTGGTTGCACAATGCTCATCTAAATATGGGTGAAGAAAAGATGGCCAAATCAGGAGAAAACTTTATAACTCTTAGAACACTGAAGGATAGAGGCATTGATCCGCTGGCTTTAAGATATATTTTTCTTTCCGCTAGATACTCTTCCCCACTACAGTTTAGTTGGGAGGCGTTAGAAGGCGCTGATTCCGCACTAAACAAAATCCGTGGGAAAATATCTGAAATCTCAGAAACTGGCAATATTGTTCCAACTGATTTTCAAAAATTCATAAACGATGATCTCGACACACCAAGAGCTCTAGCTTTGGTTTGGGAGGTATTAAAAGACGATGCAATATCTGACGCTGACAAAAAAGCTACTATTTTGGATTTTGATAGAGCACTTGGACTTAAACTTGGAGAAACCAAAGTATTTGAAATACCAGATGAGGTAAAGGAACTTATCGCTGAGAGAGATACTGCTCGCAAAAATAAAGATTTTACAAAAAGTGACGAATTGCGTGAGAAAATTGAAAGTTTCGGCTTTGAAGTAAAAGATTCATCTGACGGTACTACTCTAATAGCGAAATAGTCCACATCTTCCCCACAGTTTCTGCATTATTTCTGTGTTTCCTAAATCAGTACTTTGCATGTAAAATAGCCCCATGGCTGATTCAAGACTTCGTATTCCACCACAAAACCTAGATGCGGAAATGGCTCTTTTGGGTTCTATTATGCTTCGTCCAGAAGGACTTCACGATATTATAGACATAATTAAAGCCGACTCATTTTATTCTGAAAAACACAGAATAATTTTCGAGACAATGCTAGAGTTGTTCAATAAACGCTCCCCTATTGATCTTCTATCAATTTCAAACAGACTAAAGGAGAAAGGTTGGCTAGACCAGGTAGGTGGCAATACATATCTTACAGAACTGGTAAACACAGTTCCAACTTCGGCTAACGTACATTACTACGCCGAAATTGTTCAAAAAAAATACATGATGAGACGCCTTATTGAGGCCTCAGATCACATCTCCCAACTCGGATATGAAGAAGCCAAAGAACTTGAAGAGATTCTTGATTCCGCTGAAAAAAAACTTTTTGATGTCACCAACTTCAATACCGCTCACAAGTTCATACCTATTTCCCAAGAACTTCATGAAGCATGGGAAAGACTTGATCGTCTTCATTCAGACGATACAGGTATGCGTGGCATCCCAACTGGATTTGTTGATATGGAC
Organism: Minisyncoccia bacterium; assembly: GCA_049298975.1. Lineage (GTDB taxonomy): Bacteria > Patescibacteriota > Minisyncoccia > Phycocordibacterales > DATDWN01 > C7867-006. The sequence goes on along the minus strand of JBAQWP010000082.1, from coordinate 1,780 downwards.
AACAAGCTTTCAGGACTGCAAAAGTCTGATTTGATTATTTTAGCTGCCAGACCAAGTATGGGAAAAACATCCTTGGCTTTGGATATTGCAAGGCAGGCTGCTGTTGATCACAATATCCCAGTTGGAATATTTTCTTTGGAAATGTCTAGCCAACAGTTGGTTGATAGAATGCTGGCTGCCCAAGCAAATGTAGATGCTTGGAAACTTCGTACCGGCAAACTTTCTAGGCAAAATGATTTTGAGGCTATAAGAGAGTCGCTTGATAAGCTAAATAAAGCCCCCCTATACATTGATGACCAACCTGGTAATAATATTCTTAAAATGCGCTCAATAGCTAGACGATTAAAGAACGAAAGTGGCCTGGGGCTAATTGTTGTTGATTACCTTCAATTAATGGTTCCTACACAGACAAAAAACGACAATGTAGTTCAACAAGTTACCGAAATTTCAAGATCCTTAAAGAACCTAGCTCGCGAACTTGATGTGCCCGTCTTAGCGCTTTCTCAGTTATCAAGAGCTGTGGAGAGTCGTGGAGGAAGACCTAGACTTTCTGACCTTCGAGATTCGGGGTCAATCGAGCAAGACGCTGATGTTGTTATGTTTATTCACCGGGAAGACAAATACAAAGACGAATCTGAGAAGACCAACATTGCAGAAATTCTCATTGAGAAGCATCGAAACGGCGAAACCGGTAAAGTTGATTTGTATTTTAATGAAAAAAAGGCTACGTTTCAAAACATGGACAAATCTCAGTACGGAGGTGTAGAAAAGGAATTTTCTGATTTTTAAAAATCAGCCGACCGCCCCCATTGGGGACGGCCGACCTTTACAGAAGAAGGCAGGACTATTTACGTTTGGCCTTCTTTGCCTTCATGAGAATTCTCTTTATTGTGAGTTTCTTCCCTGGCATTCTCCCTCCTTGTTGGGGTGGAGTAGTACCTGCGTAGTGTACGCAGGTGGAGACTTCGATGGACTATAGTCCGTTTGGGACCTATGAATCATTTTCATCTGTTCAGCCGGCGTAGCACTTACCCGAACCATCTCATACCCCCGATCAAACCTATAAATAATATATCATGTTTTTTGCCTTTATTCTTTACTCAATATCGGCTATCCTATTGTAATGGACGATATTTCCAAACTCATTGAACTATTTAAGGAATTTCCTGGAATTGGACCCAGACAAGCAAAAAGGTTTGTGTATCACCTTCTAAACAAAAATAGTTCATACTCAAATAACTTAGCGGACTTACTGAAAGAAGTTAGAGCCTCAGTTCATACCTGCGAGGATTGCTTCAGATTTTTTCCTAATACAAACTCTAAATTGTGTTCCACTTGTAATGATAAGAACCGCGACAGTACCCAACTAATGATAGTTCCTAGCGATGTAGATTATGAAAACATTGAGAAAACTAAATTTTTTAACGGTTACTATTTTATTTTAGGTGGCACGGTTCCTATACTCGAAAAGAACCCCCAAAATAAAATCAGACAAAAAGAATTATTAAGTAGAGTAAATAAAAAAATAGGTGGTGGCCTTAAGGAGATTATTATTGCGGTCAATTATAACCCTGAGGGCGAAAATACTCAGTCGTATTTAAAGGAAATTTTATCCCCAATTTTAGAAAAAAATAAAGTAAAAATTTCTAACCTTGGTCGTGGTCTTTCAACCGGAACGGAGCTTGAATATTCGGATTCTGAAACAATCAAGAATGCCTTGAAAAACAGGCAATAATTTTCTATCATGATTCACGGAGGCATATTATGGCAATCGTAAATC
>JBAQWP010000081.1:0-11293 GCA_049298975.1 Minisyncoccia bacterium | reverse complement strand
ATGGTATACAACAGGAACAGCTGTAGCTGGAGCTATTCTAACTCATCCTAAAATGAATGTTGACCCAAAAATAGAAATATCAGGACTTACTAAAAAAGAATTCGATGTATTTTTTAAGTTTACTTCCATAAATATTTCTGACTTGAAAGATAGGATTGAAAAAGAAGTAGCCTTTAACGACGAATATGTTTACACGTTTAATCCATTAGAATACTACCCATTAATCAAAATTGACCATTATTACTACTGCCCCATAATAAATTTTCTTATGTGGAAGATAACGTCTGGACTATATTTTGACTTGATAAGTGGTAAAAATGATACAAATTTTGGCAGTCAATTTGGTTTAGCATTTCAAGACTACTTAGAAGAAATATCTAATAAAGTCTTGGACATAAAAAGAGTCAAGATCATTCCTGAACAAAAAAATAAAGTAGGCAAAAATTATAAGGACAGTGTAGATCTAATCTTACATCAAAATAACTTTGCTTTTTTCGTAGAAGCAAAGGCTAAAAGAATGCAGGCACTTTCAAAAAGTCAACTTATTTCTGATGATGCTATGGATAAAGACTTAGAAATACTGGCGGATGATATTATTCAAGTATATCTGACTATTTTGGATTATAAAAATAATTATTATTCTAATTTCCCTTACAAAAAAGAAAATAGAATTTATCCGCTTTTAGTTACCTTGGAAGACTGGTTCTTAATTGGAAATGACTCAGATAATCTCACAAAAAAAGTGACAAGAAAACTAGAGGAAAGTGGTCTCCCCTCAAATACTATAACTGATATGCCATTTATAGTTTGTTCAACCTATAATTATGAGCAACTGATACAAGTATTAAATAAATACGACATTAAAGAAATTACCAATAATTGGTTTGTGCCAGACAAAAAAGGTCATAACTTTGGACAGTTTATTAGAAACACATACAAAGAAGGAATTAAATATATTGACGACTTCTTTCCCGGTGATTTTGAAAAAATATATCCAATCGGAATGGTAAATATCAAAAAAACATAGGTTACCCACTACCCTTGTACACTATAATTTAAATTGATCCTACCAAAGAAATCAAAATATTTAATTACTTTGGTAGGACGGGGAGACGCGATGTCTCCCCGTTTGTGGGTTCATGCGCCCCATTGGATTCGGTCTTGAACTGCTTTCGAAACTCCGACGATGAAGACCACATCACCTGCTTCGACAGCATCCTTGTAGTACTTGACTGCCGAAACGAAGTTGCTGAACGGAACGTCGTAGTCGTCGCACATCCCGTCGTAGCCAGTGACACGAAACAGCGCGTCAGGTCGAACCTCCTTCTTCGCACATCCGCATTCCTCAGCACTGATGCAGAGTGCATCGATAAAACCTCTCTCCGCTCTCTGCTTGGCTTGCCACCAAAGTGATGTCCGTGGTAACGGTTGAAACACCGAACCACAAGAAAAGCAAATGAGGTTGTAGCGAGCTTCTTCTGTCTGGTTCATAAACACCTCCTAAAAAGAACTGTTAACGAATTTCTTACGTCCCATCAAAATTTTCAAACTAGTTAAAAACTTTGATGGGAGGGCGACGATGTTCTGTCGCCCAGAGGAGTTAGCTATCCAGCGGATGAGATGTTCGGACGAGGTTTTCAAAATCTCCATCGTCGTAGTCTTCTGTCACCCCTCCGTTTTCGTTACAGAGGGTAAAGACGTCATCCTGAAAAGCTTCTCGGAGTGCATGGACCGAGACTTCGGCCAAATGTCGCAAGAAAAAGTCTGCGACAATGGAGAGTTTTCCATCTGACATCTCTTCCCGCATGATGCGGTACATTCCTTCTGGTGCCCGGAAATCATCCGGAGTAATCTGACCATTGTTTGACATCTGCTTCTCCTGTGAAAACCTGGAAGTTGATCCTCCAAGTAGTTGAAAGAACCCGGGACCGAAATTGATCCCATCAAAATTTTCAAACTAGTTAAAAACTTTGATGGAACCGAGAGACGAACTGCGTCTCTCGGGTTGGAAAGAACTACTTCTTCCAGGACTAATCTCCTTGTGGCCAGGTCCTGAATGCGAGGTTCCCGACCCCCCAGAGGCCAGTCGAGAAGAAGATGACACCCCACCCAATGACGGTGAGCCACCCCAGTGGAAGTGGCATCGTCATCAGATGTTCGTTCAGATGGAGGTACTGTGGGATGAAGACCATCACCGACAGCCATACCAGAAGTGCTGACCAGACTTTCAGATGTTTCATCATCTAGTTTCTCCTTGTCATTGCGAAGGTTGCAACTACTCCGTGAATGATGATGCACTCGATGGGCATGAGGAGCGAGATGTACTGCCCCTTCCACCGAATGATCACATTCACAAGTGTCAGAGTGAACGCTCCCGTCCAAATGAACCACGGCAGAGACTTCTCGGTTCGTGAGTCCTGCCACACCCCACGAATTGTGGGCCATGACGAGACGGCGAAACCGAAAGCAACGATCACGTTCGCGTACGAAGCGTCTTGGAGTACCCACCAGACGAGGCAAGCAACCAAACCGATGCCAAGCACAACTTTAGCTTGAGTATCGAGCTTGGCAAACTTGCCAGCATAAAGTGAATAAACGAAGACTGCCGTACACATCACTCCGCCCGTGAAGAATGTCATTGTTGCCAAGACATCTCCAGAGGCTTTCCAGAATGTCAGAGCGTTCAACACTGCGAGGAACGCCCAAACAGTCCATGAAGCAGGATTGGGAACAGAGCTCACAAATCGTACCTGTCGTAGGTAGATCCCGAAGGCAATCCCTTGAAGCAGGGCGCCTGAAACTGAAAGGAACACTGTTCACCTCCTACCTATATTATACAGCATAATATACAACTTTGTCAACTCACACAAATTCACCCCACCCCCACCATATAGAGAGCGGCTCAGGTGAAACAAGTGGAGTAATGAATAATACATGCCGATCACTAATATCTAGGCATCTCTGACTTTTTTCTATATTCAGCTTTCTTAATAATCTCATTTATATCACCCTTAAACTCTATTGTCACATTCTCCTTTCCTGAGTAACATACTTTTTGCTTAAAGGCTTCATATATAGGATTCCAATTAGTAGAACCAGCTAAATTATATTCTTCCAGAACACCATCAATATAGGTCGACTTGAAACCCCAGATTTCAGGGTCATTCATCCAGTAGAAAAAGTAACAATCCTCTCCCTTTTGAATTTTTTCAAATATAAGTGAAAGCATATTCCCCACTTTTTTCATATAGACCTTACCGCCATAATTATTTACCACTTCCCCATTATTGTATGTGTAAAGATCCTTACCTAAATCATTATCAACCAACTCTTTATTTGTGTAATTAATTATTTTACCCTCTTCGAGTGCAAACATTACACGTCTAATAAATTCATCCCGCTTAGATATTGGTGTCTCAAATTTTGTCGGTAATTTAGGTGTATTTGCCTCAACGACAACTTTCGGTATTTGAGTTCCATGAACCCACACTCCTCCGCTACGTATATCAGATACAACATATCCTATGTATTTGCCGTTTTTATACAACCCTGCGCCTGATTCACCATCATCTATAGTATCCTCTTTATTATACTGATCAAAAATATAGAAATACGGAACAACACTAATTACGCCATTACTATCTTTGAGAATATAGTAATCAATATCACGTTCGTTGAATAAGCCCCTACTGTGTAATCTAATCCTTCCTTCTACCGTAAATGTAACGGATGGGTCAATTTTATAATCCTTTATCCCTCTACCTTCTTTATCAAAAATCGTACTATTCCATTGACTAGCGGACTCCAAAGAAGCGTACTTAGCTACGGCGAAACTCGGTGAGCAGTATTTTGCTTTCTCCTCTTTCCAATCTATATAAAGCATTGGTTTTTTAAATTTGAGCGTTGCACCAATGAAGAAATCTTGAAGTGGCAGTTCCTGTTCCGTATATTCGCAACCAACATCAACCGATGGGTCAATTTTCATCTCAGATGTTAGTTGGGCTAACTTTTTTACAATACCTGATTTTTCAGCTTCAGACATTGTAGTTTTCTCCAGCTTTATTTTGAGCAGAATTGTAGATGCAATAAATTCTAAAAATTCTCTTTTGGCAGATTCAATATCTTGAATACTTGATCCTTGAGCCTTCATCCGTGTCTCAACTACAGTCCACTCATCACTGATTTTATTTATTGATTCTACGTAACCCTTATATTCTGCAGAACTAGAAGTCTCAAGGTATGCAATTTGTTTTTCTTGAATAGAATATTTGAATGTAAAATATCCCACACCAATAATTAATACTCCTAATATTCCTAAGATAATTTTTATCCACAAACTCTTTTTTGGTTTTTCTTGTAATGGCTCAGGACTATTAGTCAGAATTGGTGGAATAAACTGTTGTGGTTGTTGATTTTCCATACAATAATTTTAACACAGAATTCATCAGCAACGACAAATTTAATGCATACCAAGCACTACATGAACGGCACACCTATTCTGTTTTCAGGATTCGACCCTTACAGGGTCAGTACCCCTTTTCGATATTTTGTTTCGCATTGCTCACAAAATATCTGAAGAAGGGCTTCGAATCCTATCGTAAACCTCTCCCAGAGGTTTACTCCCGGCGTCAATCAAAAAATCCCCTAACGGGATTTATTGTGTGCGCCGGGAAGGATTCGAACCTTCGTAGACCTAAGGTCGCCAGATTTACAGTCTAGTGCAATTGACCACTCTGCCACCGACGCATTTGGAACTTAAACAATTTATCACAAAACAATCCTTAGGCCAAGGCAGACTCAGCCATAAAACTACTATCGATAAATGAGCCGTTCTTGCCTTTCTTTACATTAAACACAAACTCATCGCCTTTCATATCGACAGTTATAGTCCCCCCTTTTGAGATACCCTTCGAAACCATGAGAGACGCTATTGGGGTAAGTATCTTTGACTGAATAAGTCTTTTAAGCGGTCTTGCTCCATACTGCGGGTTATATCCTTCCTTGGCTAGGTGTTCGATGACTGCATTTGAAAGGTTCATTTTTATTTCTTTTTGTAGAAGTCTATCTTTAACTATTCCCACTTGAATGTTTACTATCTCTGCAATAGCCTCTTTTGAAAGAATGTCGAAGATAATTATTTCATCTAACCTATTTAGAAACTCTGGTCTGAAATGATCTTTGAGTGCACTCATCACATTGTTCTTTGCATTTTCGTAGTTTGTTTTTTCAGTCTCTCCTGACGCGAAGCCGATTTTTTCCATTTTATCTATAAAGCGCGACCCGATGTTTGATGTCAGAATAATTACGGAATTTCTAAAATTCACAACTCTGCCTTTTGAGTCAGTAAGTTTTCCGTTATCTAGCACTTGTAGCAGAATATTAAAAACTTCAGGATGAGCTTTCTCAATTTCATCAAAAAGTATGACTGAGTAAGGTCTGTGACGAACCATCTCTGTTAGATTTCCACCTTCTTCGTGTCCGACATATCCTGGAGGAGCACCAATTATTTTCGAAACGGAATGTTTTTCCATAAACTCAGACATATCAACTCTGACCAATGCCTTCTCATCATCAAACATGAACTGAGCTAGGGCCTTTGTGAGCTCTGTTTTTCCAACTCCAGTTGGACCTAAGAAAAGGAAAGAGCCGATAGGTCTGTTTGGGTCTGAGATACCTACTCTACTTCTTTTTATAGTGTCTGCAATTTTCTCTACTGCTTCGTTTTGACCGACAATCTTTTTCCTTAATACTTCCTCCATTCTGTTTAATTTTTCAGCCTCTTCTTCAAGCATTCTAGAAACTGGTATGCCAGTCCATTTTGAAACAATAGTTGCAATGTCGTTCTCGGTTATTTCTTCCTTCAAAATTCTCCTTGAGCTTTGAAGTTTTTTAAGTCTTTTTGTTTTACTTTCTAGATCTTTTTCAAAAGCAGGGATTCTGGAATACCTAATCTCCGCAGCACGAGATAAGTCAGCTTTTGCCTCTGCAGTATCGGCCTCCCTTCGGAGTTCCTCAAGTTGCTTCTTTATAGCTTTTATATCAGCTACAGTTTCTTTCTCGTTGTTCCACTTGAGTTCTATTTCTCTTGTTTCTTCTTTTAGATCAGCTATTAGCTTTTCTATTTCCTTCAGTCTCGCTTTTGACTTAACATCTGTTTCCTTTTTCAAGGCCTCCTGTTCGATCTGAAGTTTAACCACCTTTGAATGTGCAGCCTGAAGTACTGGCGGTTTGTTTTCTAAAGCAATTTTTAGGTATGCAGATGACTCGTCTATGAGGTCAACTGCTTTGTCAGGTAAAAACCTATCTGTGATATATCTTGATGAGAGATTTACTGCTGATACTAAAGCTTCATCAGTTATATGCACTCCATGATACAATTCATACTTTTCTTTCAGACCTCTCAGAATAGTTATTGCATCATCGACAGATGGTTCGTTGACATAAACTGGCTGAAAACGACGAGTTAATGCCGGATCTTTTTCAATATGTTTCTGATACTCCTTTAAAGTTGTTGCACCTACCGCTCTTAACTCACCTCTTGCAAGTGCAGGCTTGAGCATGTTTGATGCGTCCAGCGAACCTTCCGCTGCGCCCGCACCAACAATAGTATGAATTTCATCTACAAAAAGAATTATCTTTCCGTCAGACTTTTCAACTTCCTTCAAAATATTTTTTAGTCTCTCCTCAAACTCTCCTCTGTATTTTGTACCGGCAATAAGTAAACCCAAATCAAGAGAGACAAGTTCTTTATCCCTGAGTGACTCTGGTACTTCACCCATAGACATCCTAATAGCCAAGCCCTCAACAATAGCTGTCTTGCCAACTCCTGCTTCACCTATAAGCATTGGGTTATTTTTTGTCCTTCTGGAAAGTATTTGAATTATTCTTCCGATCTCATCGTCGCGACCGATTACAGGATCAAGTTTATTTTGCTGGGCAAGTTTGGTAAGAGATCTAGTGTATTTGGAAAGTGCTTTAAACTTTTTTGGTGACTCTGATTCAACGCTTTTTGTGTTTCTTATTTCCTCAATTACTTCAAGAATCTTTTCCTTGTTTAGTTTAAATCTCAAAAGTAAATCCTTTGCTCCACTGTTTACTTCTAGAATCGCAAGAAGTATGTGCTCGGTGGAGATAAACTCATCTTTCAACTTGGATGCTTCCTTACCTGATAGATCAATAACCTGCGCCATTTCTGGAGTTAGATATATTTGGTAGGAAGGTGAAAGAGTCTGTCCCGGCTCAGCTCCTTCTATCGCCTCGAGCAAATTGTCCGTGAGTAAAATAGTGTCAACCTGAAGTCTGTCTAATATAGATATAACCACACTCTCTTCCTGAAGAATAAGCGCTGTTAAAAGATGAATAGGATTTACATGATTCTGGCTACGCTCAATAGCCAGCTCATGGGCCTTACGAATTGCTTCCTTTGCTTTGGTCGTAAAATGGTTAAATGGTGGCATAAATTATGTATATTTAAGGCCAATTATACCGAATTTTCCCTCTGAGTCAATATTTAACTGATCGAATTATTGCCTTTTTGCTGGACTCTCAGCTGGCTCAATTAAACCCGAGAGTTCCTTCTTTAGAGTACTTATAGTGGTGAAAGTTCTAAGTTCATCATTTGATAGCCTAACTCCAACAATATCACCAGAAAGATTCAGAAGTGGGCTTCCGTTTACTAAATCTTTGGAAGAACCATCTGTATTTATTCCAGCAACGTACTTGGTAGTACTTGTACCAACTAATGTTTCTTTCATGTTAAAAGATACTACTCTACCAACTGCAATTGAATTAGAATCCATGCCTCCAACCGAGATAAGTGTTTGTCCCAACTTTGTATCTACATCAGAAAGTGATGCCGAAATAAATGTAAGCTTGGTAGAATCCTCAACTTTAAAAATAATGAAATTTGTCTGCTTTTCAATATCCTGTGGCTCCACTTTCACAACAGTGCCATCGCTTAAAGTCGCAGAGTAAATGTTTGTTTTGAGAACTGTTTTTCTGTCCGCGGCCAAGAGTCCTTCCTTGGTGAGAATTATTCCAATACCATAAAAACTTGTTACATCAGTAAAAGGATTTCTTTCACTTATTCTAACAATGCTTTTTACGTTTTTATTTATCGATTCTATAACCTGATCTTCTTCCTTAACCACAACTGTTTGAATCTCTTTCTGAATATTGTTGTTGGTTACAACTGGTCGGACAGTTTCAATTGTTTTCTCGACGACCTGGTTTATCGTCCTGGTAACCTCAACAGGCGCCTCTTGTAGAAGCGAAACTGTCATTATGCCAGTAGCAATTGAGGTAACAAAACTCAAGAGAATGGTTAGCAAAACTATCTGATTTTTATTTAGATCTTCCATTTATTTTAGTGTATCATTTAATTTGATAAAAATAAATGTCATTTTTTTATAATATGTTATAATCTTATATATGAGATTTCGTGAACCTACAGGATACACAGGTAAAATATCTGAAACAGAATTATTTGGAAATTTAAAATTCGAAAAAGGAAAGGAGCAATTCGAATATATACCTAGAAGGGCTGCCTTTGATGCAGTAAGAGAAATGCAACCATTTGATCCAAGTGACCCTGGGCCTGATTTTGCAAATGCAGTACATGCTTTAATTTTTGAAAAACTTGAGATTGATGCAGATGAACTAAAATACTATACAGCAGTCGGTTCGCCCTTGGATGTATATCATGGCATTGATGCATGGTTCGAATATAAAGGGAAAATAGTAACTATCGATTCAACACTTAGACCGGATAAAGATGAACATAAAGCCGATATTGTCTTTCACCCACCTAGCGATGGACTGGATAGAAAGGTAGACAAAGATCAGTTTATAAGATATTGTGAACAGTTGGCGGAAGAAGTAATTCTACACCTAAGAGCTGGAGGTCATGAAAACCAAGCAAAGCAATATGTTCGGGGAAATTAAAATAACACCTAGAACAGAACCCTCCCCAACGAACGAGGAGGAGTCTCGTCTTCGTGCCGGGGCTACTGATGGCGAGATTTTCGTCATTTGTGTGAGGCATCTTCCCATGTTCTCTATTTCAACTAGCGAGGTTGGTAACCTATTTCCCGGTGAGGGAAGTTTCGAGTCTGGTACTGAAAATAGACTTCGCTACATTGAAGTGGCAAATTGTCCCTTCTGTTCAGAAGGGTTTACCGATCCCAAAATCAAGTTCCTCCCCGTGGAACAGTGACAATGGGAAAATCCAAATAATAGCCACCCGAACACGGTGGCTATTTTATTACTTGTTTTAAAGCATCTATCAACCTATCAATATCCCCTTTCCTACTCTCTCTCCCCAAAGTAAACCTCAGTGAAGAAAGGTTACAATTCTGCTTTCCAATTGCATCCAAAACATAAGAAGAAGAGTCTTCTTTGAGAGTTCGACATGAAGAAGAATACGAAACGCAAAAACCATGCACATCGAGGGATATGGTTACAAACTCTGCATCAATCCCAGGGAAACAAATATTTATATTGTTGGGCAGTCTTTTCTCGACATCACCGTTTAAACTAGCTTTTGGAAAATTCTCTAGTATCTGACTAATTCCATAATCTCGTATTTCTTTGAGTCTCTCACTTTCTTTTTCTTTATATTTTTCTGCTAGCTCCAAACATTTTGCTAGACCAATGACCGCTGACAAATTTTCCGTACCACTCCTTCTACCACTTTCCTGCCCTCCACCAAAAAATATAGGGTGAATTTCCACGCCATGTCTAACAAACAAAATACCCGCCCCTCTTGGACCATAAATTTTTATTCCATCCAGTGTCATTAAATCTACATTTAGTTTATGGGTATTGAGTGAAAGATATAGACCCGCCTGACAAGCGTCCGTATGAAAATATGGAAGATTTTTTCCGGACTCTCTCTTCTTCTCTCTTATCATCCTACCTATTTCTTTTATTGGTTGAATGGTCCCAATCTCGTTATTTGCATACATGACTGAAACTAAGACTGTATTTTCTTTTATTTCTTTTTCTATATCAGCAACTTTTGCTATTCCATTTTCTGAAACGTTAACAAAACTCACTTCCCCACCTCGTCTTTTTATTTCTTCACAAACTTCCAAAACCGAAGGGTGTTCAATTTTTGTAACAACAAAATGTGGAGTAAACTCATAGGTTTTATACTTCTCAAAAACGCCGAGAAGTGCGATGTTGTTTCCTTCTGTACCTCCGCTTGTAAATATTAGGTTATCTTTCTGACAGTCCAAAATTTCAGAAATAATTTTCTTTGATTCGTTGATTTTTTCTTTAGCAAAATTAGCTTCCGTATACAGTGCACTAGGATTTGCGTATATTTTTTGAGCCTGCTTCATGGCAACTGAAACCTCGAGCGCCACCGGAGTAGTTGAAGCATAATCCAAAAAAATTCTCTTTTTTTTGAAAAATTTTTCTAGGTATTTCATTTCTGTTTCTATATCTTTCACATTCTACACAGCTTTTTGCAAATGACAACATTTTGTGGCAGAATAACCAAATGGTTTTGGATCAACTAACAATTATTTATATTGCCTGTTTAGTTATAGTTTTGTTAGTGGGTTGGATCATAAGACTAGAGATAAAAGTAAAGAGACTCCTTGTTGGCAAAAATGCCAAGTCCTTGGAAGACTCAATAATAGAGGCAAAGACAAATCTGGAAGAACTAAACGAGTTTGAAAAGAATGTAAAAAATCATTTTCTTAGTATCGATAAAAAGCTACATAAAAGTATCCAGGCCGTAGAAACTATTCGCTACAACCCCTTTAAAGGAACTGGTGAGGGTGGCAACCAGAGTTTCGCTACTTCTTTTATTTCAGAAAACGGTAACGGAGTGGTTATCTCAAGTCTGTACTCACGAGACAGGGTCTCAGTGTTTTCAAAACCTATTCAAAAGTTTGGCAGTACGTTTGAACTTACCGAGGAAGAAAAACAAGTCTTGCAGAATTCTAGAAAAAGTTTAGCAGAATAGTTATGAAATTTTTAAACAGCCATGGAAAAAGAAAACTCAAAAAGAATACCGCGTGGTCCCGTTGTGGCTGTAATGGGCCATATTGATCATGGAAAATCCACCCTACTTGCTTACATTCGAAAAAGTAACAAACCGCTAAACGAAGCAGGTGGAATTACACAACATATTTCTGCGTATGAAGTAGAACACACTACTGAGTCGGGCCAAAAAAAGACTATTACCTTTCTTGACACACCCGGACATGAAGCTTTTTCAGGAATAAGAAAAAGAGGTGCGTCGGTTGCAGATATCGCTATTTTAGTTGTCTCTGCAGAAGAT
>JBAQWP010000080.1:0-4023 GCA_049298975.1 Minisyncoccia bacterium | reverse complement strand
CACTAGTGCACTTCGGATAATTTTGTCTTGTGCCAAAAATACTTTTCTGCTGAAAACTTTTTTGGCCCGACCTCGCGCCGTCGCGCTCCGGTTCGCACACGTACGAAAAAATCTCCACCCCAGGAGATTTATTTCGTCGTGTGCGCCCACCAGGGATCGAACATTACATGTTCAGTACCCTTGTTCTGTTTTTTGTGTCGCGTTGCTCACAAAAAAACTATCACAAGGCTTCGATCCCTATCGAAATAGTCTACCAGACTATTTCTCTGGTGCGACAAAATTTGTCTACAAATTTTGTGCGCCCAGTAGGGATCGAACCTACGACCTTATCCTTAAGAGGGATCTGCTCTACCAGCTGAGCTATAGGCGCAAAAACACATTTGAAATAGTACCTTATTCAAAATGTAATTTCAAGAAATACTGAATAGTTATTGGCAATCACTTTGTGTCTTAGTATAATTTAATTAATGGCAAAACGACTTAGCAAAGTAAAAATCAAATGGTGTATAACTTTCGCATATGCAGTAGGACTTATAGCAAGTGACGGAAACCTATCAACAGATGGCCGACATATTTCATTTACATCAAAAGACAAATCTCTGGCTACCCTATTTAAAAAGTGCTTAGGTTTAGAGAATAAGATCGGAAAGAAATCACGAGGATATTCAAAAGAAAAAAAATATTATGTAGTCCAATTTGGTGATGTTAACTTATACAAATACTTATTAACTATCGGATTAACGCCAGCTAAATCAAAAACAATTTCAAAAATTAGTGTTCCTCAAAAATACTTTGTAGATTTCCTTAGAGGATGTCTTGATGGTGATGGAAATATTTCTGTCTTTAATCATCCTGAATCAAAACAGAAACAATTGAAAGTTCGTTTTGCTTCAGCTAGTAAAAAATTTGTTATTTGGATTTATCAAACTTTGTATGATAAATACAATATACCAGGTGGTCATATTTATAATGACAAAATCAAAAGCATTTATACTCTCTCATATGCAAAGACTGATGGTGGAAAAATTTTAAAATTAATGTATCATAGGAACAATCTTCCTTTTTTAAAACGGAAGAAAGATATATTTGACAGTATGCTGGGCGAGTGGTGAAATTGGCATACACGCCGCCCTTAGGAGGCGGTGCCGCAAGGCGTGGAGGTTCAAGTCCTCTCTCGCCCACATCAAGAGAGTTTTGAGTTACAAACTCCTCAAAAAGCCTTATGGCGCTTGGTATTTCATGAGTTCGATAACCATCATTCATGTCATACCGTATTTTTTCGTCGAAAATGAAATAAAATAGACGATGCTGTTCATGTGCATCGAGTTTTTTCCATATAATATAAGGGCTTTTTAACAAAACTCTTGTTTTATCAAGTACAGTTCTATAAGGTATCGAGAAGTCTATTTCTGACACCATCTCCGGATCAATGCTTTCTATATCTTTAGTTACTTTCTCCAACTGATTTTCATAAGCATTTTTAAGAGTTTGGGTTCTTGCTGATAGAATTTTCTCAGTTAACTGTTCTGCTTTCTTTTCAAGTGATGACTTTTGAGAAGTTTGTATAGCCTCTCTTGTCTTAAGATTAACTACTTCTTCTTTCCAAACACTATCGAATACCTTGTCCAATAATTTATCTACTTGCGGTTTAAGTGAATTTTTTTGTAGCAACACATCAAACTTATCCTCAATATCTTTTTTCTTTATTGATTTACCGTAATACTTACATCCTATTGTCTGACAGACATAATAAGAATATCTTTTTGTGTTTCCTTTTGAAACTCCACCTCTTAGAGGTTTGCCACAACAATCACATCCTACTAATCCTCTTAATGGAAACTCCTGTGAGATATCAACTCTTACACGACCACTTAGATTTTCCCTCCGAAGACGCTTCTGAATAAGATTGTAAGTCTCCAAAGAAATAATGCCTCTGTGTTTAGCTTCTGTAAGTGGTACATCCCATTTAGGATATTCAATATACCCCGACATCAGAATATTACTTGCAACTTCAGTAAATTTATCAATGAAACGACCAGGTCTTTTACCCTTCCAATATCCTTTTTCCAAAAGAAACTTACAGGCATCAACTTTTCTAACAAAAATACCATTCGCAAAACCTTCTAAAGTTTCTCTTAAATATTCCGCTTCAGGATATTGTGCAACAAGAATGGTCCCGTGCCGTTCATCACGAGTCATTTTAAATGGTTTAACTGACGGAAATGGCCAATATCCTAACATCATTCTAGCTTTTTGTTTTTGGATCACCTGACGAGCATTACTTTTACGGTGATATTGACTAAACACCGCCAGAATACCTTCCTGCATTTCTCCATCAGGTGTATCTTCAAAATTAAAATTTGGAGAAGCAACATTTACCCCTCGTTGTTTTAATATAAGACGTAACGCGAAATGAGCCTGAACATCTCTTGCAACCCTAGAAATGTCATCAACAATAACAACAAAGTTTTTGTGAGGATGTTTATCGATGTACTCAATTAACCCCACTTGTCCTTGTCTATTCGTATAGGCCCCACCACCCGAAGCAGTATCCTTAAATACTCTATCAATCACATAACCATTTTGAGTAGCAAAATCCTTACACCTTTTTTCTTGTGTTTCTAACCCATGTCCATCTCTCGCTTGTCGATCTGAAGAAACACGACAATATGGAAGAGCGTAGACAGTAACACCTGCCTTTTTAAGTTCTTCCAGGTTTTGAAATACCAGATTTTTTCTGCTCTTTAACTTGTTTAACATAGTTTTCTAATTCATAACTAATAATATTTTTACAAAATGCTTTTAAATACTCTAATCTTTTCTTTATTTTTTCGTCTGAACTCGTATAGTCTCCAAGTATCTTGCGATACTCTGAAATATCCACCATTGTAGTTGTTCATATATTTTTCTGAGTCCATATGATTTCTGATACTCACTGTTCTTTTACTGCCCCAACTATTCGTTGATAGCCTTAAAACAAACTACCTTAACCGTTTCCGAGTTCTCACAGTTGCTGATTGTATTTTTCCACCTGAACTTTTTGTTGTCACTTCTGCATACAAACCATTATCTCGGATTTTTCTATTTATTTCTGTCAGAGGTGGACCTTCAGGATGAACCTCTGTCATTTCAATCTCTGTTATATTGTTTTTATTAACCTTAGCTTTAACCTCACTATTTTTACCAAATCTTATTTCATCGAGTAGCTCATTCTCATTTTTTGAATTAGGAATATCCATTTCACTTTTATAAGGATTAACTCCCATTTCAGAAATAATAGATTTTAATGGTATAAGTAAAGTACTTTCTTCATGTGAAATAGTTTTTTGTATATTTAATTCCGTCATAGACATAACTCCTGCCTGACCGTCGGACCAGATGATTATGTACGGATCAAAAGTTGATGCTTTAGCCATGGCAACATAATATTCAAAAGCGTAATAACAATTTTTCTTACTATCCCATTTCATTACACAATCTTTCACACTAGATATTTTTTCCAAAGGTAAACCAAACTCTCTCAGATTTGAAATGACCTTAAGCCAAACCAACTCAATAAAAGTAAATTTTCTCCACTCGCCATTTTGACTATCACACCCCTCTGGCAATAAATCTTTTTCCGCCCAGTAATTTATTACGCGAGATGAAATATCACTTTCTCGAACAGTATATTTCCTATTTCTTAGACCTTGTCTAAAATTTTCAAACCTTGGTTCCTTATGATAACGGTCAAAATCAACCAGAGTACTGTCTCTATCAATCAATTCGAATAGTTTATCTCCTTTATCAACCATACTTGAATTGTACATGTGTGTAATGTTTATACAAACTCGTTATCCCCAAAACGACGCAACATCTTAGCCACAGTTTCGGCGCCGAAACTATATCTATTTTTGTGTTTTAGGTACACACATTTGGCGGATTGATTAACTTGTAATTAGACAAAAATTCGTTAGGACTTTTGCCGTTCAATCCGCAGTGCTCTAGATTGTTGTAGTAATCATTCCATACTTTAAGTTTGTT
>JBAQWP010000079.1:0-15798 GCA_049298975.1 Minisyncoccia bacterium | reverse complement strand
CAACTAGCTATGCGGAGTATCGACCCTCTGCGTGGCGTAGCTAACGCGTTAAGTTGTCCGCCTGGGTAGTACGACCGCAAGGTTAAAACTCAAAGGAATAGACGGGGACTTGCACAAGCAGAGGATTATGTGGTTTAATTCGATGATAAACGAAGAACCTTACCAAGGTTTGAAACCTAACTGAAGTGGCGCAGAAACGTGCCACGTCCCACAAGGACAGTTAGGCAGGTGTTGCATGGCCGTCGTCAGTTCGTGATTTGAATTGTTCCCTTAAGTGGGGTAACGAACGCAACCCTCGTTGTCTGTTATACGTGTCAGGCGAGACTGCCCAGCTTTTTGTACGCAAGTGCAGGAGCTCACGAGAACAGAAACGAGATGAACGATGACTAAGTTTTAAAGTAGATGTATAGAGGAATCGGTAAATCCCGTTTCTGTCACTTTTTGCTAGACAGTGTTGATAAGCTATTTATTTAGCTTTCCACACTTGTGTGTAGAAAGCTGGGAGGAAGGCGAGGATGACGCCAGGTCAGCATGACCCTCTGATACCTTGGGCTACACACATAATACAATGGCGAACACAACGCGTTGCGACGGGGAAACCCTGAGCCAATCGTAATAAAAGTCGCCTCAGTTCGGATTGGGGGCTGAAACTCGACCCCATGAAGTTGGATTTGCTAGTAATCGCGGGTCAGCTATACCGCGGTGAATACGTTCTCAAGTCTTGTACTCACCGCCCGTCAACTCAAGGGAGTTGGGAATACCCGAAGGGTCACGTATGTGGCACCACGGTAAGCTCAATAACAGGGAGTAAGTCGTAACAAGGCACGGGTAGCGGAAGCTGCTCGTGGATTAATTCAATTTGAAACCTTTTGTCGTTAGACAAAAATGTGAGTCGATATTGGATCTCTCGATCGAGGATCTAATGGACATATTGTTGTATTGTCTCAAAACAACATGGCACTTAGGAAAGACTAAGATTTGGACGGAACAAAACAGAAAATAATAACTAAAAATACCGCTATACAAGGCGGTATTTTTAGTACTTGACTTTGTATAAAATACTGTGGTATAATTAGAAACAGATTGCGCACAAATTACTTTTCAAGTGCGCGTGGAGGGTCGCATGAGAAGCGAACTAAAGGAAGATTTGAGCTATGTCACACTCCAATTCGGATTAACACTAATGCTGATCGGGTTGGTCGGTGTGATCATGGTTTCAATTTACATCATAAACATCGTCCCACCCACAACAATGTCCAATTCGTTTAGCTGGTCACTTTTTAAGTGGCCAGGCATGTTGATGGGTTTGGGGTTTGCCATGATTGTGTTGTCCGAGATTGATCGGACTGCTCGGGATTGGTGGTCCAGGATGAGGTTTCGCTCATGGGCGGCTAGGAGCCGGATGAGTAAATCCGACGCCAGTCGAGCTGGACGTCTGTAGACTAGCGGTGTTGGGGCGGCGACGTGCCGCCCCGCACAGCAAAGTGTATCAAAGCACATAGCACACAGAGGGACCATTAGGTCTCTTTTTTCGTTGTTAAAAGGCATTTTTTCTGTTATATTCTCTAAGTTGTGGACAGTGCAGTTTCATGGTCAGGGATAATTTCAGTTTCGTCAAACTGAAATTTCCACGACCCTGCCTCGGCCGTTTGCGTGCTCGCAAACATGCCTCCGGCTCGCATTAGTCCACAACAAATTAAAGAAGTTTAATTTGTTGAGGCTAATGCGCGTATAGCTCAGTTGGCTAGAGCAATCGACTGATACTCGGTAGGTCCCAGGTTCGAATCCTGGTACGCGCACAAAAAATAATAACTCGATAGAGTTATTATTTTGTTCGCGGACAGAAAGACGTGCGGCGTCTTTCGTCAGGATTCGAAAACCTTTGATAATTTTTTGTGACTAAAAGGAAACAAAAAATAGAAAAGGTGTACTGTTCCTGTAAGGAACGAATCATGTTGTGCAACAAATAAGTATTTATTTTTATTTATTTTATATTATGCAAAAAATTTCAAAAATAGTAGGACGAGAAATACTGGATTCACGAGGTAACCCAACAGTTGAAGTAGATGTATATTTGAGTAATGGAGGTTTCGGTAGGGCCGCAGTGCCATCAGGAGCTTCGACAGGGAGCCACGAAGCTTGTGAGCTTCGAGATGGGGATAAAAAAAGATATGGAGGCAAAGGGGTGCTAAAGGCAATAAACAATGTAAACACTACTATCTTAAAATCTCTAAAAGGAAAATCTTTTGATCAAAAGAGTTTGGATGCACATCTAATAAAACTAGACGGCACAGAAAACAAAACCAAGCTAGGTGCCAACGCTATTTTGGGAGTATCTTTGGCTTTTGCAAAAGCATCAGCTGAGGCCCTAAAAAAACCTCTCTGGAAATATTTCAAAGACATATCCAAAACTAAGGAAGTTTCTCTTCCTGTTCCTATGATGAATATCCTAAACGGTGGTAAGCACGCAGAGAACTCAACAGATCTTCAGGAGTTTATGATCATGCCACTTGGTGCAAAATCTTTTTCACAGGCACTTCAATGGGGAGCAGAAATCTTCCATGAACTAAAGAAAATTTTAAAAGCTCGAAAGCTAAACACTTCAGTCGGGGACGAGGGTGGATACGCACCATCGTTAGGAAGTAATGAAAATGCTATTCAGGTCATTCTCGAGGCTATTACAAATGCTGGTTACAAACCAGGCAAAGATATTTTTATCGCAATAGATGCTGCTGCAAGTGAAATATATAAAGATGGAAAATATCATTTAGAAATTGAAGGTCAGACGTTGTCTTCTGAGGAAATGGTAAATTTCTATGCTGACTGGGTAAAGAAGTATCCTATCGTTTCTATTGAGGATGGCTTGGCAGAAGACGACTGGGAAGGATACAAACTATTTACAAAAACTCTTGGTAAGAAAGTTCAAATAGTAGGGGATGATTTGTTTGTTACAAATATCAAAAGATTAAAGATGGGAATAGATGAAAAATGTGGAAATTCTATTCTAGTAAAGCTAAACCAGATCGGCACAGTTTCAGAAACTATTGAAGCAATCCAGATGGCGCGAAGTGCAGGATTTACTTCAATTATTTCTCATAGATCAGGAGAAACAGAGGACGCAACTATTTCTGACTTTGTGGTTGGGCTTGGAACAGGACAGATCAAGACTGGTTCACTATGTAGGTCAGACAGAACAGCAAAATATAATCAGCTACTTAGGATTGAGGAATCATTGGGTAAAAGCGCAAAGTTTTTAGGTAAAAATGTTTTGGTTAAATAATAATATAAATTTATGGCAAAGTTATTTCTAGTTAGACATGGGCTTTCAGAATGGAACAAATTAGGCAACTGGACTGGTCAGACCGATGTGGATTTGGCTGAGGAGGGGGTACAAGAGGCTCGTGAAACTGGTCTACTTTTAAAGAATGAAAAGATTGATACAGTTTATACATCTGAACTCAAACGTACACATCAAACTTTGCAAGCAATAAAAGAAGGTGCAGAAAAATTAGATTTGACCCATACAGCTAATAAAGCTCTTTCAGAAAGGCACTATGGTATTCATACGGGAAAAAATAAATGGCAAGTGAAAGAGGAGATTGGTGAGGAGGCATTTCAGGCTATTCGTAGGGGTTGGGATACAAAGATCGAAGGTGGTGAAACATTGAAAGATGTTCATACAAGGGTTGTGCCTTACTATGAAGAGAATATAAAAAAAGATTTAAAGGATGGTAAAAATGTTTTAGTTGTTGCTCACGGAAATACACTCAGAGCTTTAATCAAACATTTGGAAAACATTGAAGAAGAAAAAGTTTCTGAGGTTGAGGTAGCTACTGATGAATTGCATATATACCAAATGGATGATAACGGAAATTATATAAGTAAGGAGGTGAAGGATGGTAAAGGTAGAAAAGTTTAATCATCAGGACTAAGAAGACGAAGATTGAAAAGGAATAAAAAATGTGTTACAGTCTTAACTTCGTTTTTACAATTAAATTAACTTAGTAATGAAGAAAACAAAGATTGTTGCAACTATTGGTCCTGCCACTGAAAGCAAAGAAATGCTCGAAAAGATGTTGAAGGCAGGCATGAATGTCATGAGACTAAACTTTTCTCATGGTGATTTTGCGGAACATCAAAACCGAGTAAATAATCTTAGGGATGTTATGAAGAAAACAGGAATGAGGGCGGCTATTTTGCAAGATTTAGGAGGTCCCAAGATAAGGATAGGTAATTTTAAGACTGATTCAGTAATACTAAAAGATGGTCAAACCTTTACCATAACTACAGATGATATCATTGGTGATGAGACTATTGTTTCTGTAAACTATCCGCTTCTATCAAAAGAGGTTAAAAAGGGTCATATTATTTATCTACACGATGGCAGAAAAAAGCTTGAGGTCAAAGAAGTAAGAGGCAGTAATATAATATGTAGAGTTATTGTTGGTGGTGAAATGCGAGGTAAAAGAGGATTAAACTTGCCTGATTCAGATTTGTCTATAAAGGCACTTACTGAAAAAGATTTAAAGGATTTAGAGTTTGGAATTAAAAATAAGGTTGATTTTTTCGCTCTTTCCTTTGTTAGACATCCTTCTGATATTTTGGAATTGAGAAATATTTTAAACAAGAAAAAATCTAATGCGGGGATTATAGCTAAAATTGAAACACCTCAAGCTATTGATAATATTGACCAGATAATCAAACTTTCTGATGGGGTAATGGTTGCTAGGGGCGACTTGGCAATAGAGGTACCCTTTGAAAAAGTGCCATTTTTGCAAAAGATGATGATTAGAAAATGTAATGAGGTTGGAAAACCAATTATTACAGCAACTCACATGCTTGAGTCTATGATAAACAGCCCTAGACCAACTAGAGCAGAGGTTTCCGATGTGGCTAATGCAATTTTGGACGGTACTGATGCAGTGATGCTTTCAGAAGAAACAACAAAAGGTGATTATCCTATCGAGGCGACTTTGGTAATGAGAAATATCGCTATAGAGATAGAAAAAGACTTGAAGGAAAAAGAGACAGTTAGAATAAGTAGAGAATTTCATGTGCCAATCACTGACTCTGTAACAAGTTCAGTTGTAAAAACTGCTCATGATGTTGGGGCAAAAGCCATTATTGCATTAACTGACTCAGGTTTTACTGCCAGAATGATTTCGAGGCACAAACCTATGGCGCAGATTTTAGCACTAACTCCCAACGAATACACCGCGAATAAGTTAAGCTTGTCTTTTGGGTGTAAGTCATTGATTGTGAATAAATACAACTCAATTACTGATGTTATGGATATGGTTAAGGAGTACTGTCTAGAAGAAAAATTAGCAAAGAAGGGTGACAAAGTGGTTGTAGCTGGAGGTGTGCCGTTTAACACCAAAGGCCTACAGACTAATATGTTGATTGTTCAAACTCTCTAGAGACCAAAAGTTTTCCCCAAATTTGAGATTAAGGTGTTTAGGGTTATAATCTCGATAATGATTGATCGAAAAAGCACTTTTTTTATAGGACTTCTAATCTTTCTTTTGCCTTTTCTTGGTATTCCAAATACCTGGAAAAGTTTTTTTATGGTTGGGGTAAGTATTGTATTGGTAATTTCCTCAATAAAAATTTCATTTCCAGTGAGAAGTACCAAATCCAAGATAAAAAAAGATAAAATAAAAGAGTTGGGTAGTGATGTTGTGCCAGTTTATCCTAGGGATAATATAGTAGATATAAATCCTGAAGTCCCTGTCATAAGAAATTTATCAAAACCAGAAAGAAAAAAAACGGTTAGAAGAACAAAAAATGCAGATATAAAATGAGAAAGTTTATATTAAAACATAGAGAATTGGTTTTTCTATGTTTCTCTTCAATTTTTCTTCTTGGAGCTGTTTATAGAGCACCTTACTCTTTAAGTGATCATTACATATCTGATAAAAATAATTATGATTTGTTAGCAAGGGCATCTACCACAATAAGTAAAGTTACAAAGCCTGTGCCTTCATACATAGAGACTCCAGATAAGGTCAGGGGGGTGTATATGACTAGTTGGATTGCAAGTAGTAAGAAAACTAGAGATTCATTAGTGGAACTAATAAACGATACCGAGCTCAATACCATAGTAATCGACATTAAGGATTATTCCGGAAAAGTTTTTTTTGATGTTGAGGATCCCGAAATTATTTCTACAGGGTCTGTTGATGTAAGAATAAGTGACCTTAGTGATTTTGTTGAGGAACTACATAAGAAGAATATATATGTCATAGCAAGACTCGCAGTTTTTCAGGATTCATATTTTGTAAAAAAGAAGCCAGATTTAGCCGTAAAAAACAAAGCAGGGACTCAGGTTTGGAAAGATAGGAAAGGAATATCATGGATAGATCCAGGCAGTGAGGAGTACTGGGGATATATAGTTAAAATTTCCAAAGAGGCAAGAAGGGTAGGGTTCGATGAAGTAAATTTTGATTACATAAGGTTTCCATCAGATGGAAATATGTCTGATATTTCATATCCTTTGAGCTCAACAACTCCAAAGGTAGTGGTTCTTGAGAATTTTTTCAAATATATTCATGAGAATCTAAAAGATAGCGGACTTAAAACTTCAGCCGATCTTTTTGGTCTAGTGACTAATTCAAATGATGATATGGGTATAGGACAGGTTCTGGAAAATGCACTTCCTTACTTTGATTACATCTCTCCTATGGTTTACCCGTCTCACTATTCTGAGTTTTTTGAAAATATTAACAATCCAGAGGCGAATCCTTATCAAACTATCTATGTTTCAATGAGTAGGGCAGTTCAGAGAATCAATTTAGCCAGCTCTACACCAGATAAGCTTAGGCCTTGGCTACAGGATTTTAGTCTGAAGGTCAAGTATGGCCCAAAAGAGGTTAAGGATCAGATTCAAGCCGTATATGATGCTGGGGTTGACTCCTGGCTGTTATGGTCAGCATCGAATATTTATACTAGGAGTGCCCTTGAGAAGGAGAGTGAATAAGTACTTTGCCATTTTAGGATAATTTGAGATATAATTTCCATATGAATATAAAAACAAAAGGTTTTACGCTTATTGAGCTTTTAGTAGTTATTGCAATTATTGGTATCTTGTCATCCGTAGTTTTGGCATCACTAAATTCTGCGAGAGCAAAGGGTGGCAATGCTGCTGTTAAGGCAAACCTGTCTGGTATAAGGTCACAAGCAGAGATTGTCTACGATGATAATGGTCAGGATTATTCCAATGTGTGCTCCGATCAATCTGTGGTAGATGCAGTTACCGCAGCTTTGACCGCAGGTGGCGATGCAGGTGCAGTTGGAGACAGATGCAATAGTAGTGCTTCAGCTTGGGCGGCGAATGCACTTCTTAAGACACCTGAGGCCTCGAGTACCTACTGGTGTGTCGATAGTGTAGGAAAATCAAAAGGAGAGGAAAATGAGCTGGCAGGAGGAACTTCTTGCGCATAGTCAGTTTTCCGTCTCGTTTTAAAAAATCTCTACCTACCATAGAGATTTTTTATTTATTAGAGTATAATGGCTCTAAATATGGATCCAAATGCTATTACATATTTTGCTGAAACGGACGCTAGAAATAAGAAGGTTAAATTTGGAATAAAGGCTAAAGATAGACTTAAGCATGTTTATGTAATAGGAAAAACGGGAATGGGAAAATCGACTCTTCTCGAAAACATGGCAATTCAGGATATTCAAAGTGGTAACGGGATAGCTTTTCTTGACCCTCATGGTGGAACAGCTGAAAAGTTACTTGATTATGTTCCAGAAAGTAGGTTAAAAGATGTAATATATTTTGCACCTTTTGATATGGATTACCCCGTCTCCTTTAACATAATGGAGGATGTTGGTGCAGACAAAAGACATTTGGTTGTTGCAGGTCTTATGGCCACATTTGAAAAAATTTGGGCAGATGCTTGGTCAGCAAGAATGGCTTACATTTTACAGAACACTTTACTTGCTCTTTTGGAGTTTCCTGGTGCAACTCTTTTGGGAGTTAATAGAATGTACACTGACAAAAATTTTCGACAGCAGGTTGTAGACAATATAAAAGATGTGGCAGTTCGTTCATTTTGGGTTGATGAGTATACAAAGTACACAGATAGATATACTCAGGAAGCAACTCCAGCTATTCAAAATAAAATTGGTCAGTTTGCCTCAAATCCACTTATAAGAAATATAATTGGACAGAGTAAATCTACTTTTGATTTGAGAGAAGTAATGGATAGTAAAAAAATACTAATAGTAAATCTCTCAAAAGGTTTGGTTGGAGAAGGCAATGCAAAACTCTTGGGCTCCATGTTAATCACTAAAATATACCTTGCCGCTATGAGTCGTGCTGATGTGTCCGCAAGAGATATGGAAAAAACTCCCAATTTCTACTTTTACGTTGATGAATTCCAGTCATTTGCAAACAAGTCTTTCGCAGACATACTCTCTGAGGCAAGAAAGTATAAACTAAACCTAACTATTGCACACCAGTACATTGAACAGATGGAAGAGGAAGTTAGAGATGCGGTTTTTGGCAACGTGGGTACAATGATTACTTTTAGAGTTGGAGCTTTCGATGCAGAAGTTTTAGAGAAAGAGTTTTCGCCAGTGTTTACCGCAGAGGATCTAGTTAATCTTGGATTTACCCAAATATATTTAAAACTTATGATTGACGGTGTTTCATCCAAGCCTTTTTCTGCTAGAGCTATGGCTCCTATTCAGAAAAATCTTGTTAGCTATAAATCAACTGTTATTAGTAGTTCCAGAGATCAATTTACTAGGAAGAGAGGGGATGTTGAACAAGAAATTGTAGAGTGGCACGGGGCTCAAGTTCAAAATCAACCTAAGGAACCACCTAGGGAATATAGAGAGAATAGAGAAAGGGATAGAAGTAGGGAGTACAGGAGGGAAAAAGAACCAGTCGAAGAGGCAGTAAAAAAGGAGATATTTAATGAAGTAATTAAATCAGAGAGGCCTATTAAACAGGAAGAAAGGCCGATGATTCCTCAACAGTCTAATGCAAATGTAGTTGAGCAAAAAGTTGATGAGAATAAGGCAGCCTTTTTCAAGGCTGCAGAAGAGTTGCGATTGAAGGAAAAAATGCAAGATGAAATCAAGAGGGCAAAAGAGACAACTATTTCTCTAAATCAAATTAAAAAAGATAATGAAAGCAGAAACCCTACTAGAGAAAACGTTTCAAATTTGAAGTCGGCGTTATCAAGTATTTTGGCGAAGTCGCAAGGGGGTCAAGTAAGGAAGGAAGAACCAAAAAATGAGTTGGTCTCCAAGCCAGTTTTTACGCCACCCCCTCAGGTTTCATCACCTCCACCACCTCCTTTACCTCCACCACCTCCTCCCTTACCTCCACAAGCAAACAATAATGTTAAACCTGCACAAGTTATTCCAGAGTCACAAAAAAATATTGAGCATAATCATCCTAGACCTGCGCCTCCTCATATAACAAATCAAAATCATCCTCAATTAAACCAACAACACGAAAGACCGGCTCATAAAGTTTTACCTAACACGTCTCACTCAGTTTCACACGCAAATAGAGACTACAAGAGAGAGGAGAAGAGAGTGGATAAGGGTGAGTTGTATGATGCATCACCAAAAAATGAAATACCAGAAGATGTTCTTAAAAAATTATTAAGCGTTGATTAGTTATGTCAGAAGGAACAAAGAAGAGAGTTTTGATATTTTCTACAGCCTACTTTCCTTTCGTTGGTGGAGCAGAAGTTGCAGTTAAGGAAATTACAGACAGGCTTGCAGGGGATTTTGATTTTGATCTTATTACTGCGAGACTTGATGATCGACTAAAAAGTTATGAAAGAATTGGATCAGTAAATGTCTACAGATTAGGTAGTGGAAGAAAGTTTTTTGATAAATTATTACTCCCTTTTCGTGGAGCGGGGATGGTATTTAAATTAAAAAGAAAGAATAAATATCTATGTTTTTGGGCGATCATGGTATCCTTTGCTTCTGGCTCGGCTTATATTTGTAATATAGTAAGTAGTTTAGTTGGGTCAAAGAAGGTCCCAATAGTTTTAAATCTTCAGGAAGGTGATTCTGAGTCTCATTTAAAATATAGATGGGGCGGACTTATTGGGCTTTCTTGGTGGTTTGCCTTAAAGCAAGCTACATTTTTGACCGCTCTTTCAAATTTTCTTTTGGATAGAGCAACCAAACACGGTTACGCGGGTAGATCTTTACTTGTACCTAATGGGGTGGATCTAAAGGTTTTTTCTGGTAAGGTTCCAGAATCAGTAACCCAGTCTCTTTTCAGAAAATTCGACAAGAAAAAAGGCGATATTTTTCTAATCACAACCAGTAGGTTAAATTACAAAAACGCAACAGATGATATTGTTTCCTCCCTTCAATATCTCCCTGAGAATATCAGTCTTTTAGTTCTTGGTATCGGGGAAGAGGCTTCACACCTTAAGAGGCAAGCAGAACACCTCGGGGTTGCTTCCAGGGTCCATTTTGTAGGCTTTGTTTCTCAAAAAGATATTCCAGCGTATCTTGCGATTTCAGATGTATTTGTCAGACCTTCTAGGTCAGAAGGTTTTGGTAACTCATTTATCGAAGCAATGGCTGCTGGGATTCCAGTAGTGGCTACTCCAGTGGGGGGTATTGTTGATTTTTTGGACGATAAAGAAACAGGAGTTTTTTGCTCTCCAGATAATCCTAAAAGTATATCAGATGCAGTCATGTATTATTTAAATAATGAGAGTGATAGACAAAGAATAGTAAAGAATGCAAAAGAAAATGCTATAAAAAATTATAACTGGGATAAGATAGCAAAATTAATGAAGGAAATGGTATTTGATAATGTCAGCACAATATAGTAGTTTAAAAACATGAAAAAAGAATCAATACTAGTAACAGGTTGCGCAGGTTTCATTGGCAGTAATTTTTGTAGACAATTTGGTCAAATGTTTCCAGATATAGAAATTATTGGGTTAGATGATTTATCATCTGGTAGAAAGGGGGAAATTGATCAAAGAGTAATTTTTAACGAAGGCTCAATTACTGACACAAAGTTGGTGGAGAGTATTTTTGAAAAACATAAACCATCATATGTTTTCCATTTTGCGGCAGTTCCTAGAGTTTCATTTTCAGTGGAGCATCCAGGTGAAACCACCCGAGTTAATATTTTTGGAACAGTATTGCTATTGGAAAAAGCAAAAAATCATGGCGTAAAAAGATTTATTATCTCATCATCCTCATCTGTTTATGGTGGTGCAATTAATTTACCAACAAACGAAGCGGATAATATTCCAAGTCCTAAATCACCCTATGCGATGCAAAAGTATGTTGATGAAAGATTTTGTCAGCTATTTAGTAGTTTATATGAAATGGATACAGTTTGTTTGAGATATTTCAATGTTTTTGGACCTGGCCAATATGGCGATTCACCTTATTCTTCAGTAATTTCTGGTTGGCTAGAGTCCCTATATTTCCCAAGCAATAATAAAGCGTATCTTGAAGGTGATGGAGAACAAACTAGAGATTTCTGTTATGTAGATAACGTTGTTTCAGCCAACATTCTTGCTATGCAATCTAAGAATAAGTTTGCCGGGGACTACTTTAATATAGCTCACGGGCAAAGAACTTCAGTTAATGAAGTGAAAAAACTTATAGAGGAGTACAGCGGAAAAAATATCGAGTTGGAGCATAGACCAACAAGGATCGGGGATGTTAGAGATTCTCACGCTGATATATCTAAGGCATTTAATATATTGGGTTACAAACCATCAATAAATTTTGAGGATGGATTGAAAAGAACAGTTGAGTGGTTTAAAACTAGAAATAATTAGAATGAAAATATTAATTGCTACAGGGATATACCCACCAGACATCGGAGGACCATCTGAGTATGCAAAAAACCTTGAAGAGAATTGGCAAAATTTAGGCCACGAAGTCAGAGTCTCAGTTTTTAGCAGGTGGAATTTTCTACCCACAGGATTAAGACATTTGATATATTTATTATCAATAATTCCACCCATTTTGAGGTCAGATTTTGTAGTTACTTTGGATACATTTAGTTCAGCTTTGCCCGCCACTATTGTCTCAATTGTTTTAAGAAAAAAAATTATCGTAAGGACAGGAGGTGACTTTTTGTGGGAGTGGTATGTAGAAAGAACAGGGGACATGATTTTTTTAAGGGACTTCTATTCTTCACTTGATGGAAAGTTGAATTTAAAGGAAAAAATAATTTTTAATATTACGAAATTTGTCTTAAACAACGTTAACGCGGTTATATGGAGTACAGAGTTTCAAAAAAATATTTTTTTTAAACCATATATACTAGAACATCAGAGACATTTTATTGTTGAAAATTATTACGGACAAAAGGTTTCAGGCCAGGATTATAAAGATAAAAATTTTATTGCTGCTTCCAGAAGTGCGAAATTAAAAAATTTAGATTTGCTCAAGGATGTTTTTGAAAATGATAAACTTAAAAAAATTGGGGTATACTTGGATTCAACACAGGTAAGCCATAAAGAATTAATTTCTAAGATAGAGAGTTCTTATGCAGTGATTTTAGCTTCTATTTCAGAAATTAGCCCAAACACTATAAATGACGCAATCAGACACGGTAAACCTTTTATAGTAACAAAAGAAGTCGGTATTTATGACAGGATCAAAGATATAGCGTTATTTATTGATCCTAAAAGTAAAATAGATATAGAGCAAAAGGTTTTGTGGTTATGTGATCCAAAAAATTATGAACTACAGAAAAGTAAGGTGGAATCATTTAATTTTGTTCACACCTGGGAAGATATAGCTAAGGAATATATAAATATTTTTAATGTAATAAAATGAAAGTACTCTCTATAGGAAGCGATAGGTCCTTGTTTGCGGATTCCGAGGCTCTGGGCAGGGTAAGGGAATATTCTAGTAAGGTAGAGTTTTACCACGTAATTGTTTTTTCTAAACGGAATTTGGGCCTAATTAAAAAAAACGAGGCAAATCTTTATTTATATCCCACAAATTCACATACTAAATTATTCTACATTTTCGATGCATTGATTCTTTCCTGGAAGATTCTTTCTAAAGAAAGTAATTTAAATAATTGGGTAGTCACTGTTCAGGACCCTTTTGAGTCAGGGATGGTAGGATGGTTAATTAAATTATTTTTCACAATACCTCTTCAAGTTCAAGTACACACGGATTTCTTAAGTACAGAGTTTGGTGGATTTCTAAATAGTATAAGATTATTAATATCTGGAATTGTTATAAAAAGATCGGATGGAATACGAGTTGTGAGTTCCGTTATCAGAGACTCAGTTGTTAAAAAATACCCATTATTGGAAAAAAAAATTGAGATATTACCTATATTTGTTGATATAAAATCAATTCTTAATTTTGTTCCTAAAAAAAATATTAAAGAAGAGTTTCCAAATTTTAACTTTATTATACTAATGGCTTCAAGACTAACTCCTGAAAAGAGAATTGATTTAGCTATTTCTGCATTACAAAAAATTACTAATATTTATCCTAAGACAGGGCTGGTAATTTGTGGATCTGGTCCAGAAAAAAATAAACTAGTCGACTTGACCGATCAGCTTAAGGTAGAGCAAAGTGTGGTATTTAAGGATTGGCAATACGATTTAATATCTTATTTTAAGACGGCTGATATGTATTTGCTTACTTCAGAGTTTGAGGGTTACGGCATGACTTTGATTGAGGCAGCAGCAGCAGGGATACCCATTGTCTCAACAAGTGTTGGTATGGCTAAAACAAACATGTTTAAAAATGGATATAATATTTCGATATGTAAAGACATGACCTATTCTTGTGTTGCGGATGAGGTCATGGCTGTTATTTCAAATGCTGAATTAAGGAAAAAATATATTGAGAATGCTAGGACTGCTGTTTCTAGTGTTGCAATTAGTAGGACAGAGTATGTAGGTAGGTATATTGGCTTATTAGAAAAATTATTTAACAAATAAATACCATGATGAAAGTTGGATTCATTGGTCAAGGTTGGATAGGTAAGAATTATGCAGATAACTATGAGTCGAGGCAGTTTGAGGTAGTTAGGTATTCTCTTGAAAAAGAATATATTAATAATTTAAATAAAATAATAAATTGTAGCTTGGTCATTATAGCGGTTCCCACTCCAACCACTGAAAAGGGATTTGATCTTTCATTTGTGGAGGATGCAGTTTCTAAAACTATACCTGGACAAAGTGTTGTTATTAAATCAACTCTTGCTCCGGGATCCACTAAAAAGTTGGCTGAAAAATTTCCTGATAGATATATATTTCATTCCCCAGAATTTTTAAGTGAAAGAACTGCAAAGTATGATGTGGACAGGCCCCACGCAAATGTTTTAGGTACGCCTATTGAAAATCCAGAATACAGAAAAAGAGCAGAAGAAATCATGTCTACTTTCCCAGTAGCACCATTTAGTTTGGTTTGTACATCACTTGAGGCGGAGATAATAAAATACTCTAGAAATATTCACGGATATTTTGAAGTGATTTTTTATAATATATTCTTCGATTATGTAAATTCTTTGGGTGCAAGCTATGATGTAATAAAAAGTTATATTGAAAGAGATCCCTATCACGCGCCAAGATATGCAACACCAATGCACGCCTCTGGACATGATTTAAAAAATCCAAAAAGGGGAGCAGGAGGACATTGTTTTATTAAAGATTTTAAAGCCTTCAGAGAGAATTTTAAAATAATACTAGAAGACGAAAAATCATTAAAAGTTCTAGAGGCGATTGAACAGAAAAATATTGACTTACTGATAAAGTCTGGCAAAGACATAGATCTACTAAAAGATGTCTACGGAAGTGATATAATCAAGCAATAATTATGTTTACTTTAGTTGATTTTTTCATTAGACATACTTGGTTTAGGTTTATTTTGGCTGGTGGCACCTCGGCTTTTGTTGATCTAACTCTTTTGTTTATTTTATACGAGGTTTTTGCAGTTTATTACCTTTTCTCTGCAATCATTGCTTTTATTGGAGCATTTGGGTTTAGTTTTACATTACATAAGTACTGGACTTTTAAAAGTCATGAGGAAGAGACACAAAAGCAGGTCATTATGTACCTTGGTACTCAACTTTTCGGCTTATTTTTAAACACACTTCTGATGTATGCTTTTGTTGACATATTTGGGCTAGCAGTAATGTTGTCACAGCTTTTTGTTGGAGGGATAGTTGCTTTTGTTAGTTTTTTTATTGCAAGGAATTTTGTTTTTAAACAAAAGGAAGCAACTATAAAAATTAGTATATGAGACTTCTTATTTTTACCCAGAAAATAGATTTGGATGATCCTGTGTTAGGTTTTTTTCATGATTGGGTTGATAGATTGTCGTATCATTTTGAATCAATACACGTTATTTGCCTGCATCATGGGAAATCTTCTTTACCTAAAAATGTAGAGGTGTATAGTGTTGGAAAAGAAAAAGGGATAAGGAGGCTCAAATATATTTTTTCGGTATACAGTTACCTGTTTAAACTACAAGGAAAATATGATTCAGTTTTTGTTCACATGAATCAGGAATATGTTTTCTCACTTGGTCCATATTGGAAGATAGAAAAAGTACCTATATACTTATGGCGCAATCATTCCAAGGGAAATTATATAACGAAATTAGCTGTACTTCTCTCTACGAAGGTTTTTTGCACTTCCAAATTTTCTTACACAGCTCAATTTAAAAAAACTATTCAAATGCCAGCAGGAATAGATACTAATATTTTTAAACTTGGCGACTCAGCCTCTAAGAAAAAATATTCAGTTTGCATGGTTGGTAGAATTTCTCCAGTAAAACACATAGACCTTGGCCTAGAGG
>JBAQWP010000078.1:0-1560 GCA_049298975.1 Minisyncoccia bacterium | reverse complement strand
ATAGATATCTGTAACTTTTCTACCAAGTGGAGAGTCCAAGTAAACTGGTACAGATGGAATAATACCCTCTTCTATCATATTGTTTAACTCATAAAGAATCACTTGTGTTCTTTCTATTGAAAATGCTGGCATAACTAGCGCCCCTCCTCTTTGTATTGATTCAATTACTATCTGTTTAAACCTTCTATCTCTCTCTTCCTTTGACTCGTGGTTTCTATCGCCATAAACACTATCTATAACAAGATAGTCAGCATCCGTTATATCTTCTGTATCTTTTAGTAATGGGGCTGGTGAGTTACCAGTATCTCCTGTAAAAACGACTTTCTTTCCATTAAAAGTAAACTCGAACATGGAAGAGCCTAGTATGTGACCGGCATCTTTTAGATATACAGTGAAATCATCATTCAGCATCGTTTCTTTATGGTAAGGAATAGTTTTCCAGAGTGACATTGCTTTTTCTGCATCCAACGCATCATAGAGTGGGGCTTGGTGGATACCGTCCATAACTTCCTTCTCTTTCATTGTCATAACCTTAAGAGCATCTAGAAACATAGCATTAGCTATCTCTTTTGTTTCTGGAGTGGAATATATTGTTCCTCTGAATCCATCTCTAACAAGCTTGCAAACTTTTCCTATGTGATCTAAGTGCGCATGTGTAACAAAAAGGTAATCAACTGTAGCTGGATCATATGCAAACGGTTTTTTGTTTATTTCATAAGCATTTGGGTCACCTTGGACTAAACCACAATCAACCAAAAGTCTAGTTTTAAGACTTTCTAGCATAAAGTTAGCGCCTGTTACAGTACTGACGCCAGAGTAAAATGTAATTTGAATATCTTTTTTATTTTCCATTCCCTAATATTCTATCACTTATATTCTCAAAAAACTTAAACGATGAAGTTGTTGCAAAAAATCCACCACAACAATCAACAATCAAGTCAGATATTGTATCTCTATAATAAAAAATTCCGTCTGAAAAAGATGTATCACCTTGCTGAAGCTCATAAACTTCCCACACCAGACCAACAAATAGGGTGAAAACAAAGGATAAATTTATGGCTTTAATTTTGTTGAATTGGGAGAATTTGAAAAAAATATAATAGAAATAAATAAAGGCAGTCGCAGCACATGCACCACCCATAAAATGTAAGATCACATCATACCACCAGAGAGTCCAATGAAAATAAAATATTTCCGCAAGATAATTAAATCCATACACTAAAAGTAAGAGAACTAATGCCCTAAAAAATAATCTTGAATCTTTTAACATTAATCTATTCTAATAAATTATGGATTTTACACAAACTATTAATCAGTATTTACTAAAAACTCCGCCTGAAAAAAATTCAGCGCGGGATCTTTAGTGGGGTTACACTGATATTCCCCTACTTCTGATAGTAGGTGGGTGCCCGCAGATCTACTCGTTAGAACAAATTAATGCTCACCCTTGTATGACGATTTGAGGCTCCCTAATAAAATTTTAGGTAGAAAATATCTGGCGTAACCCTTCATCTAGTATATTCCTTCCAAAAATTTAGTCAAAAATGGCCAACTTAATAC
>JBAQWP010000077.1:0-2143 GCA_049298975.1 Minisyncoccia bacterium | reverse complement strand
TTGAAGCCCGCACTAGGATCAAGGTATGTTGTTGCTGACATTGATGAATTTTCTTTTTTTGGTTCCGAATCTGTGGAACCACAAGTTCCACAGGACTTGACTCTTGCTGGCCGGGTGATGAAACACTTTTTGCAAACTACTTCAGGAACTTTCGCCATACTACCTCCGGGTCAAACCCTAATATACCCCCGAACTCTACATTTTGTCAACTAAATCATGACAACTACATTTTAAAATATATCTTGGTCATACTGACTGCTCACATAAAATTAATAATAAAATAAAATTTTTGATATAATAAAATCAATGCCAAAAGAATTAATTGAAAGTCTTAAAAAAAATTTTAAGGGCGATATAGACACTAGTGACAGCACTCTAAAGGAGCATTCTCGTGATGCTAGTCTTTTTGAAATTAAACCTGAGCTTGTACTTTTTCCCAAAGACTCAAAAGATGTATCTACAGCAGTGCAATGGGTAAATGAAAATAAAGACAAATACCCCACCCTATCTCTTACAGCCCGCTCCGCCGGCACCGATATGACAGGCGGACCCTTAAGCCAGTCAGTTATTATCGACTTCACTCGATACATAAATAAAGTCATTGAAGTAAAAGACGATTACGCGGTTGTAGAACCTGGATGTTTTTACCGTGATTTTGACAAAGAAACCAGAAAAATAAACAAGATCATGCCGGCCTATACAGCTTCTCGAGAAATATGTGCGGTTGGTGGAATGGTTGCAAACAACAGTGGTGGTGAAAAAAGTATAGAATACGGCAAAGTAGAAAATTACTTAAAAGAGCTTAAGGTTGTTTTTTCAGATGGGAATGAATACACAATCAAACCCATGACATATTTGGAACTTCAAGAAAAAGCTACCCAGAGTAATTTTGAGGGCACCTTATACAAGAAAATATTTGAGATAGTCGATAAAAATTATGATGAAATAAAAAGTGCTAAGCCAGACGTGTCAAAAAATTCTTCTGGCTACTATCTATGGGATATTTACGATAAAGATAAGCAAACTTTCGATCTCTGCAGACTGATAGTTGGTTCTCAAGGAACACTAGGCATAGTAACCCAAATTACCTTCAGGTTAGTGCCTGTAGAAAATTTCTCAAATATTTTGGTAGTTTTTCTTCCTTCCCTTGAACACATAAGTGATCTTGTGAATGAAGTTTTACCTCTTAAACCGGAATCGCTTGAAACATACGATGATAAAAGCATGATCCTAGCTGTCAGATTCTTTTTCGATTTTATAAAGCAACTAGGATTCTGGAAAGCAGCCAAGCTCGGTCTACAATTTTTACCAGAAACATGGATGATGATTACTGGCGGGGTACCAAAACTAATACTTATGATTGAGTTTGCAGACGTAA
This sequence comes from Minisyncoccia bacterium, assembly GCA_049298975.1. Lineage (GTDB taxonomy): Bacteria > Patescibacteriota > Minisyncoccia > Phycocordibacterales > DATDWN01 > C7867-006. The sequence continues at coordinate 765 of JBAQWP010000077.1, read as the reverse complement.
GCGAGGAAAAAGTCAGGAAGGATCTTGAAACTGCCTATGAGCACCTTAAAAAGTTCAAGCTTGAAATGCGCATAACAAAAAATGAAGCTGAGGCCAATAAATACTGGAAAATTCGTCATGAGAGCTTCAACCTACTCAGAAAGCACGTTCACCACAAAAGAACTGCACCTTTCATAGATGACATTATTGTTAAACCAGAACATCTTCCAGATTTTCTACCGAAAATAAAAGCTCTCTTAGATGAGTACAAACTGGACTATACCGTTCAGGGACACCTAGGAAATGGCAATTTTCACCTAATCCCTCTTATCGATCTGGACTCACCATACTCCGGAGACATGATTCTAGAGCTCTCAAAAAAAGTGTACAGCTTAGTCAAAGAATACAAAGGTTCAAATAGTGCCGAGCATAATGACGGAATAATCAGAACTCCATTTTTAGAAGAGCAGTTTGGTGAAAAAATTGTTGACTTATTTAAGCAAGTCAAAGATATTTTTGATCCAAAAGATATATTTAACCCCAACAAGAAAGTTAACGGGACTTTTGAGGATATAAAAAAATGGCTCATAAAGAAAAATTAAGAGGTAAAAAAAATAAGTTCCAAAAACGCCTGCCTATATACTTATACTTTATACTCATTCTGTCTCTCATTTTTGTCGCATCTCTTTTATACTTTTCAGTTACTTATAAAAGACCAATAAGGCCAACCCCGCTTATTTCCAAAGCAAATAAGTCCATTCCAATATACGTTAGACAGTACTCCGA